>NZ_JOHB01000010.1:0-232853 GCF_000719605.1 Streptomyces sp. NRRL S-1813 | reverse complement strand
GCCCCCGCCGTCGGCCATGCCCACCCCGCCGCCCGCCGCACCCCCGGCGCCCGCCCCTCCGACGGCCCCGCCGCCCATGGCGCCCGCGCCCCCGTCGCCGACGGGGCAACCGGCGGCCTCCTACCCACCGCCTCCGGGGCAGCCCGCGCCCGCCCCGGCGCCCTCTCCCGTTCGTCTGACGAAAGTCACCCTCACGAAGGACGCCCCTGCCGTCTCCTTGACGAAGCAGGGTGGCACCTCCGGGGCGATGCGGGTGAACCTCAACTGGAACAGCGGCACGGCAGGCAAGCGGCTGGGCAAGAAGCTCGGCTTCAAGGCGATGCAGGCCATGGGTGCCCGCGGAGCGCTGCTGCCCCCGTCCGGCGAGCTCGACCTCGACCTGTGCGTGCTGTACGAACTCACCGACGGCGCCGCCGGGGTGATCCACCCGCTCGGCAACAACTTCGGCTCCCTGCACGCCCCGCCGTACATCCAGCTCGACGGCGACGACCGCACCGGCGCCGTCGCCGCCGGCGAGAACATGACCATCAACCTCGACCACCAGGCGCGCATCAAGCGCATCCTGATCTTCGTCACCGTCTACGCGGGAGCCCGCAGCTTCGAGGGCCTGAGCGCGACCGTCACCCTCCAGCCCCAGCACGGCGCCCCCGTCGAGTTCTCGCTCGACGCCTGCACGGTGCCCTCCAAGGTCTGCGCGCTGGCCCTGATCACCAACACGGGCAGCGAACTCGTCGTCCAGCGCGAGGCCCGCTACCTCGTCCCCGAGCCGGGCGTCAGCCCGCAGCGCACCATCGACAACGCGTACGGATGGGGCCTGGACTGGTCACCGGCCCGCAAGTGACGCCGGCACCGGGGGCGCCGCTCAGGGCGCCGGGTATGTCCGCCCTTTCCAGGCCGCGCCGCGCCCCCGGTAGTGCTGTACCGCCGAATCCACGGTCATCAGCAGATACAGCAGCGCGGTGAAGGGCAGCAGCGGCGCCGCCCACGGCGGCTGCCCGTAGTAGCGCAGCATCGGCAGATACGTCCCGCACATCACCGCCCAGGCCGCCCCGCCCAGCGTGGCGACCACCGTGTCCCCGTCCGCCAGTCCGGCCGCCAGCGCGACAGGCGGCACCAGGTACACCAGCGCAAGACCGAGGACGGTGCCGAGCAGCAGCAGCGGCTGGTGCCGCAGTTGGGCGTAGGCGCTGCGCGAGACCATCCGCCACAGCTCGGCCGGCCGCGGATACGGCCGCACGCTGTCCACCCGGTCCGCGAGCCCCAGCCAGATCGTGCCGCCGGAGCGCTTCACCGCTCGCGCCAGCGTCACATCGTCGATCACCGCATGCCGGATCGCGTCCGGGATACCCGCCTGCTCCGCGGCTTCCCGCCGCAGCAGCACACAGCCCCCGGCCGCCGCCGCGGTCCGGGCCCCGGGACGGTTGACCCACCGGAAGGGATACAGCTGCCCGAAGAAGTAGACGAAGGCCGGCACGATCAGCCGCTCCCAGAACGTCACCGCCCGCAGCCGTGCCATCTGCGACACGAGATCCAGCCCCGCCGACCGGGCCGCCGCCACCAACTCCCGCAGACTGCCGGGGTCGTGCGCGATATCCGCGTCGGTCAGCAGCAGATACTCCGGCGCGATGCGCTCCTGCGCCAGCGCGATCCCGTGCCGTACGGCCCAGAGCTTGCCCGTCCACCCGGGCTCCGGCTCGCCGGGTGCGGACACCGTCAGCGGCAGCCCGCCGCGCGCGGCCGCCAGCTGCCGGGCCAGCGCACCGGTCCCGTCCGTACTGCCGTCGTCGACCAGGAACACCTCGGCCCGGCCCGGGTACTTCTGCCCGAGCAGCGACGGCAGGCTGTCCGGCAGCACCGCGGCCTCGTCCCGCGCCGGGACCACCACCGCGACCGTCGGCCAGCGCTCCGGATCGCGGCGGTCCGGCAGCCGTACGTCCGTCCGCCAGAAGAAGCCCTGCCCCAGCAACAGCCACACCCAGGCCAGCAGGGACCCGGCACCGATCCACTCCATCGCTCCCACGGCCGCAGTCTGCCGCACCGCATCCGGCATGCACCGGCGATCGGGAGGGTGTCCCGGAAACGGGACGGAAGGGACCGGTACGGAGGGACGGACCGGGACGCCGCCCGTCGGGTGCGGTGCGCCCGGCCCCGGAAGGCACCCGGCCGTCCCGCCCGGTATGACAAGCCGGACGCGCGGCTGAGTAAGGTGTCCGGGTGAAGATCGCGCTGATGGACTCCGGGACCGGGCTGCTCGCGGCGGCCGCCGCCGTGCGGCGACTGCGGCCGGACGCCGACCTGGTCCTCTCCTCCGATCCCGACGGCATGCCCTGGGGCCCACGTACCTCCGACGATGTCACCGCCCATGCGCTGGCGGTGGCCCGCTCCGCCGCCGCGCACGGCCCCGACGCCCTGATCGTCGCCTGCAACACCGCGTCCGTGCATGCGCTGCCGGCCCTCCGCGCCGAACTGGAACCCCAGGTCCCGGTCATCGGCACCGTCCCCGCCATCAAGCCCGCGGCGGCCGGCGGCGGCCCGGTCGCCATCTGGGCCACCCCCGCCACCACCGGCAGCCCCTACCAGCGGGATCTGATCGAGCGGTTCGGGCACGGCGTGGAGATCACCGGGGTGCCCTGCCCGGGGCTGGCCGACGCGGTCGAGGCCGCCGACGAGGCCGCGATCGACGCCGCCATCGCCGCCGCCGCGCATCGCACCCCGCGGGACGTGCGCACCGTCGTCCTGGGCTGCACCCACTACGAGCTGGTCGCCGAACGGATCCGCGCCGCCCTCCAGCAGCCCGGAGCCCCCGCCCTCGCCCTGCACGGCTCCGCCGAGGCGGTCGCCGCCCAGGCGCTGCGCCGCATCGGCGCCGAGCCGGCGCCGGCTGCCGCCCCGACCGGCGCACTCAGCGTGATCCTCAGCGGCCGCCCGGCGGGGCTTCCGGCCACTGCGCTCGTCTACGCCGAGGGCCGGCTGCTCGCCGCCGGCCGTACCGACCGCGCACCCGGGGCCCCCGCAGAGGCCACTCCGGTGGCCGATGGTGCCGCCGCGGCCGCCCGCCGCTGACGTCAGCCATGACGTCGGCGGCACCGCGGTCCGGGCCGTGAACGGCTCGTCCGACGCACTGCCATAGCGTGCAAAGACGCGTACGCTGCGTCTCATGAGGGACCACCCCCACGAGGGGGCAGCAGCCCCCGACGACCCCGGCACGACCGACGGCGCCGACAGCGGAGCGCGCCCCAGCGGCGGCTCCCATGCGGAGATCCCCGAGGTCTGGCACGGCAGCGCCACCAACCGCATCCAGTGGCTCCTGGCCGCGATCGGCGCGGCCTGTCTGGCGCTGGGCATCGAGCTCGCCGTCGACAGCAACTGGACCGCGGGCCTCGCGCCCCTGGTGATGTCGGTGGTCGGCTGTGTCGCGGTCGGCCTGCTGGTGCTCTTCGGCACGCTCGCCTACGTCCATGTCGCGGTCCGCGTCGACAAGGACTGCCTGGAGGTGCGGTGCGGCCATATAGGGGTGCCACGCCGCCGGATCCCGCTCGACGACGTCGTCGGCGCCGAGTTCACGCCCCAGGTCACCCCCCGCCACTGGGGAGGCTGGGGCTACCGCTGGCGCCCCGAACAGGGCACGGCCGTGGTCGTCCGCCGCGGTGAGGGCGTGGTGCTCCGGCTCGATGACGGACGCGATTTCACCATCACCGTCGATGACGCCGAGGGCGCCGTCCGCGCGATCCGTGGCCGGCTCCGGCCGCGCAAGGGGACCCCGGCGGGCACCTGAGCGCCGTACGCGGCACGTACGCGGCACGTACGCGGCACGTTCCCCACAGGGCCGGGGACCCGCCGGGGACGTCCCGTAGGGTCGGGGCATGGCAACCCCCGATTTCATCCGTGACCTCCGGAACTCCATCGGCCGGCAGCTGCTGTGGCTGCCCGGGGTGAGCGCGGTCGTCTTCGACGACCAGGGCCGTGTCCTGCTGGGCAAGCGGGCCGACACCGGTGGCTGGTCGGTGATCGGTGGTATCCCCGAGCCCGGCGAACAGCCGGCCGAGACCGCGATGCGCGAGGTCTACGAGGAGACCGCGGTGGTGGTGGTCCCCGAGGGCGTCGTCCTCGTCGAGACCATGCCGCCCACCCACTACCCCAATGGCGATGTCTGCCAGTTCATGGACGTGACGCTGCGCTGCCGGGCGGTCGGCGGCGAGGCGCAGGTCAATGACGACGAGTCGCTGGAGGTCGGCTGGTTCGACATCGACGCCCTGCCGGAGCTGGAGGAGTACGCACTCACCCGCATCAAGCGGGCGCTGGAGGCCGGGCCGACGTGGTTCCACGGGATGGGGGAGGAGCCGGAGGGGCAGCAGCCCTGAGGCACGTCTCCGGGGTCGCTCCCGCATGTTCCGGGGTGTTCCAGGGCGCTCCGGGGTGTGCCGGGGCTTTCCCCAGGCGACGGAGGCCTACAGCTCCTCCGTCGACGGCTCGTCCATCGGGCCGGAGGGCTCTCCGGGAAGCGTGGGCAGCTCGGATCCGTCCGGTGAGCCGGGCTCCTCGGACGGAGCCGGGTCGGTGGGCCGGCCGGACGGCTCCTCGGTGTGCATCTCCCGGTCGTCCTTGCGGCAGGCCGTGATCCAGGTGCCGGTGGGGCCGCTCTCGAACTGGCAGAACCAGCCCCGTACGGCCAGGGAGCCCCGGTCGTCACGGGCCTCCTTCGGCGCCCGCACGAAGAACTCGGCCATCACCTGACGGACCTCGTCGCAGCCCACCGTGCCGCCGGCCCCGGGGTCCGCGTAGAGGGTGACGTCGCCTGCCTCGCCCAGTGCGCCGCGGAGCACGCCGCATTCCATCGGCTGCCCCGGGACGGTGGGGGACGCGGGGCCGTTGCCCGGAGTTCCTTCCGGGCGCGGCCCGGTGCCCGTCGACGACGATGCCGCGGTCGTCGGGTCCCCGTCGTCCGCGCAGCCCGCGGCAGTCAGGGCGAGCAGCACAGTCGGCACGGCGATGAGCCTCCGCATGTAGGACTCCCTTGTGGCGGCGGTGCGCAGACGGCACGCTGCGTCGTACGACGTTAGGGGCCCGCCGGGAGCGAGGCGATCCGGGGCGGCCGATCGGGTGAAGCACGGGGGCCGATGCGAGCCGCGGCGGGCCACCCGCCGTGCCGGGGAAGGCGGGTGCGGGCACCACATCTGACGTGCGCCGTCCCCATGCCCGGTCCGCGAAGTGTGGTGCCGGGGCACATCGGAGCGGCGCCCGGCCGCTGCCTAGGGTGCGGACATGACCGTGATCGGCACCCCAGGCCCGGTATCCCTCGACCTCGACGGCCGCACCGCGCTCGTCACCGGCGCGGCCAGTGGCATCGGACGCGCCTGCGCCCTGCGGCTGGCGGCGGCCGGCGCGACGGTGCGCGCGGTCGACCGGGACGCCGCGGGACTGGACGGCCTCGTGGCGGCTCACCCGGACGGCGCACCGGGCGGCATCGAACCCCGGCTCCTGGACCTCACCGACCTGGACGCCGCGGAACGGGCCGCGGCCGGCGCCGATGTGCTCGTCAACAACGCGGGCCTCCAGCTCGTCCGCCCCATCGAGGAGTTCCCGCCCGAGGTCTTCCACCAGGTGCTGACCATCATGCTGGAGGCGCCCTTCCGGCTGCTTCGGGGCGCACTGCCCCATATGTACGCACAGGGCTGGGGCCGCGTCCTCAACATCTCCTCCGTGCACGGCCTCCGGGCGTCCCCCTTCAAATCCGCGTATGTCGCCGCCAAGCACGGCCTGGAAGGGCTGTCGAAGACCGCGGCCCTGGAGGGCGCCCCGCACGGCGTCACCAGCAACTGCATCAATCCCGGATATGTCCGCACCCCCCTCGTGGAACGGCAGCTCGCCGACCAGGCCGCCGCCCACGGCATCCCCGAGGAACGCGTACTGGCCGACATCCTCCTTGCCGACTCCGCCCTCAAGCGGCTGCTCGAACCGGAGGAGGTCGCCGAGGCCGTCGCCTACCTCTGCACTCCGCAGGCGTCCTTCATGACGGGCGCCTCTCTGGTGCTGGACGGGGGCTGGACCGCGCATTGAGCGGCCCGCGCTCCGGGACCCGGGCGGCGGAGGCTGGCGCACCGCGACGACCCGAAGGTATGCCTGTGACCATGCCCACCGATCAGCCCACGCCCGAGCCGGATCCCGAGCCCGTGGACGTGCCCCTGCCGACGCCCGCTCCGTACGACCGGGAGGCCGTCCCGGCCGGTGCGCCCGCCCCCGGCCGGGAGGACGCCTCCGGCCGGGAGGGCACCCCCGGCCGGGAGGGCACCCCCGCCCACGACCCGGCCGAGAACCCCTTCCTCGGGCTGCTGGCCGCGGGCGCCGCCGCGGAGGAGTACGAGCGGCCGGTGCTGCGCGCCCGCGCCGAGGGCGCCGACGCCGGCCGGCTCGCCGCACTGGAGCGGGCCAAGCTCCTCGCGCTGCGGGTACGCACCGAGCTGGAGGGCCGCCGGCGCCGCGAGGCCGAACTGTCCGCGCTCTACGCCACCGCACACGACCTGGCCGGGCTGCGCGACCTCGACGCGGTGCTGCGCGCGATCGTGCGCCGGGCCCGCTCCCTCCTGGGCACCGAGGTCGCCTACCTCACCCTCCACGACCCCGCCGCCGGCGACACCTATATGCGGGTCACCGACGGCTCGGTCTCCGCGCGGTTCCAGCAATTGCGGCTCGGCATGGGCGAAGGCCTGGGCGGGCTGGTCGCGCAGACCGCCCGCCCGTATGTCACCGACAGCTACTTCCACGACGAGCGGTTCCGGCACACCCGCACCATCGACTCGGGCGTCCATGACGAGGGTCTGGTGGCGATCCTCGGCGTGCCCTTGATGCTCGGCAGCGGCGTGATCGGCGTGCTCTTCGCCGCCGACCGCCGCGAGCGGGTCTTCGAACGCGGCCAGATCGCCCTGCTCGCCGCCCACGCGGCGCATGCCGCCGTCGCCATCGACACCGCCAACCTCCTCGCCGAGACCCGTAAGACGCTCACCGAACTGGAGGCGGCCAACGAGATCATCGGTGACCGCAGCTCGGTCATCGAGCGCGCCTCGGACATCCACGACCGGCTGACCGAACTGGTACTGCGCGGCGGCGGGGTCCAGGACGTGGCGGACGCAGTGGCGGAAGTCCTGCACGGCGAGGTCGAGTTCACCGAGCCAGGCCGGGCACCGGCCGCGGCACTGGACCGCTCCCGCGCCGACGGCCACGCCGTACGGGACGGCGCCGAGTGGGTCGCGGCGGTCGGGGCGGGCGGTGAGGTCCTGGGCGCCCTCGTACTGCGCGGTCACCCGGCCCTCGACCCGGTCGACCAGCGCACCCTGGAGCGGGCCGCCATGGTCACCTCCCTGCTCCTGCTCGCCCGGCGGACCGCGGGGGAGGCCGAACAGCGCGTACGCGGCGAGCTGTTGGACGACCTTCTGAACGCCGCCGACCGTGACCCCCGCCTGCTCGGTGAACGCGCGGCCCGGGTCGGCGCGGACCTCGGTGCGCCGCACATCGTCCTGGCGGCCCGGATCGACGGTTCGGCGCCGGCCCACGGAGCCCCGATATCCGACGACGGAGCGGCGCCCGGCCCCGACGCCCACCCTCACGGCACCGACCGCCGCCGCCTGTGGTCGGCGGCCTCCCATCTCGCCGCGACCCGCCATGGACTGGCGGCCGTACGGGACGGCGGCGCCGTCCTGCTGCTGCCGCTCGGCCCCGGCGGCGACCCGGCGCACACCGCCCGCGAGATCGCCGCCCGGCTGGGTGCCGCGCTGCACCTCCCCGTCACGGTCGGCGCCTCGGCCCCGGTCCCGGCCCCGGCCGCCCGTCCCGCGGCGGTCGCGGACGCCTACGCGGAGGCCCGGCGCTGCCGGGAGGCCCTGCGGGTGCTGGGCCGCGCAGGCCACGGTGCGGCCGCCGCCGACTTCGGCTTCCTCGGACTGCTGCTGGCCGACACCCGCGATGTGGACGGCTTCGTCCACCGCACCCTCGGGGTGGTCACCGACTACGACGCCCGCCGCGGTACGGAGCTGCTGCGCACCCTGGGGGCCTACTTCGCCTGCGGCATGAGTCCGGCCCGCACCAAGGACGCGCTGCACGTCCATGTGAACACCGTCGCCCAGCGCCTGGAACGGGTGAGCCGGCTGCTGGGCCCCGACTGGCAGACCCCGGCACGCGCCCTGGAGATCCAGCTGGCGCTGCGGCTGCATCAACTCTCCTCGGCCGTGGCGCGCGATACCGGCGCGTAGCCGGGATCCGTGCTCCGCTCCGTGCCCACGGACCGGCGGGTACCGGTAGCCGCCTCCGGGTGCGCGCCACCGCGACCTGCGGCAGCGTGGAGCCGAAGCTTTCTCCCTCCCACCGGACAAAAGGAGTTCCTCATGGGTGACAAAGGCGCTATGGACAAGATGAAGGGCAAGGCCAAGCAGAAGGCCGGCAAGGCCATGGGCGACGAGCGCCTGAAGAGCGAAGGCCGTACGGACGAGGCCAAGGGCAAGGCCAAGAACGCGATGGGCAACGCCAAGGAGAACGTCCAGGGGATGAAGGACTCCCTCAAGAACAAGGACCGCGCCTGACGCCCGGCGGGGGCGTGGCGGACCTGCTGCCCCGTCTCCCGGAGCGTCCCCGGGCCCGCCACGCCCCCGCCGTACATCAGGTTCCGCAGGTCTCTCAGGACGGGAGGGCCGGCGACGCCCCGCCCTCCGCCGCTCCCGTCTTGCGGACCGCACCGGCCGTCGCCGTCCCGTCCACCGCCGTCCCGTCCACCGCCGTCCCGTCCACCGCGTCGAGATCCCGGTTGCGCGTCTCCCGGGCCACCCCGACCGCAAGCAGCGTCAGCAGCGCGGCGGCGATGACGTACAGGGCGATCGGCGTCGGGCTGTCGTAGTCGGCGAGCAGCGCGGTCGCGATCAGCGGGGCGGGCGCGCCGGCCGCGACCGAGGCGAACTGGGCGCCGATCGACGCACCCGAGTACCGCATCCGGGTCGCGAACATCTCCGCGAAGAAGGCCGCCTGCGGCGCGTACATCGCACCGTGGAAGACCAGCCCGACGCTCACTGCGAGCAGCAGCGGCCCGAACCGGCTGGAGTCCACCAGCGCGAAGAACGGGAACGCCCAGACGGCGACGCCGACCGCGCCCAGCAGATAGACCGGCCGGCGCCCGATCCGGTCGGAGAGCGCGCCCCAGGCGGGGATGACCGCGAAGTGCAGCGCCGAAGCGATCAGCACGGCGTTCAGCGCGATCTGCTGGGACAGTCCGGTGTGCGAGGTGGCATAGACGAGCACGAATGCCGTGATCACGTAGTACGAGATGTTCTCGGCCATCCGCGCCCCCATCGCGATCAGCACATCCCGCCAGTGGTACTTCAGCACCGCCACCAACGGCAGCTTCTCCACCGCGGAACCCTCCGCCCGCCGGGTCTCGGCACGCGCCAAGGCGGCCTTGAACACCGGTGATTCATCCACCGAGAGCCGGACCCACAGTCCCACGAGCACCAGCACGCCCGAGAGCAGGAACGGCACCCGCCACCCCCAGGACGTGAACGCCGCATCCGACAGCAGCGCCGTCAGCGCCGACAGCACCCCGGTGGCCAGCAACTGGCCCGCGGGAGCACCGGTTTGCGGCCAGGACGCCCAGAATCCGCGCCGCCGTGCGTCACCGTGCTCCGACACCAGCAGCACCGCGCCGCCCCACTCACCGCCCAGCGCGAACCCCTGGACCAGCCGCAGCACGGTCAGCAGCACCGGCGCCGCCGTACCGACGGTCGCATGCGTCGGCAGCAGACCGATCGCGAACGTCGCGCCGCCCATCATCAGCAGGCTCAGGACCAGCAGCTTCTTACGCCCCAGCCGGTCCCCGTAATGCCCGAAGACCAACGCCCCGATGGGCCGCGCCGCAAAGCCCACCGCGTACGTCAGAAGCGACAACAGGGTCCCGACCAGCGGATCGGAGCCGGGGAAGAACAGCTTGTTGAACACCAGCGCGGCGGCAGATCCATAGAGGAAGAAGTCGTACCACTCGATGGTCGTGCCGATCAGACTCGCGGCGACGATGCGCTTGAGGTCGGTGGGTGGTGGGGCAGCGGTCGCGGGGGAGGACATCGGCACCACTTCCTGACGAGGGGCGGGGACGTTTCGCGTCCCCACACCGTAGGAACGTGCAGGTCAGGCGCACATGTGGCGGGACGCCACACTTCAGGCCCGGACCGTGCGCGCGGGCACCATGACACGGAAGACGCACACCAACGCCGGACGAAGCCTCCTACTTGCTGTTTGCGATATCGGAGCGTTCAAGTCGGCGAACCACTGCTACCAAGAAGTGATTTGACAGTCGTTGCGGAGATCAAGCGCTAGGTAGCGGGTTATGTCATGAATTCGTAAAAGCGCCCGGCAAGGGGCAACGCGCGGGGCGGCCGGCTCATCTGGATGGTCGACGAGGCGCACCGGGCGCCTTCGCGAAGGGGTGGGTCTCACCAGGTGGGGGATCCATGGGAGGGAAGTCCATGACCAGGACGAAGAAGACCGGGGTCAAGGCGCGGGGCGGCCGTGTGGCGGTGATCGGTACGCTGGGTCTGGCCTCGGTGGCTCTGGCCGCCGGGCCGGCGTTCGCCAAGGGCGGCGTGGACATCACGGCGCCGCACACGGCGCAGGTCGGCAAGACCATCACGGTCAAGGCGCACGGCGGCGATGACAGCGCCGGATACCTGCATCAGCTGTGTCTGGAGGAGAAGGGCTTCGGCGAAGGGTGGCACCAGGAGAATTGCAGCGCCGCGGCCGAGGGCGACGCGTGGGTCACTGCACACGGCACGTCCGCGCGCCGCGGCGACTTGCAGTTCCGTGCGGTGCTGTACGGCCTGACCAGCCCGCACGACCAGAAACCCGTGCGCCTGCACGCCTCTGACGTGGTGACGGTGCACGTCCGCTGAGCCGGCAGCGCGGCCGTGGACAGCCGGCACGACCACTGCCACGACCACTGCCCACGGCCGCGTACCGAATCGCTTCTCGGGAGAACGCCCCGGCACCTTGGGTGCCGGGGCGCGGTGCTGAACGGTCCTGCCGTCGCCGGTGTTACTGCTGTGAGCCCGAACCAGTCACCGTGCAGGCTCGGCCTGGGGGGGCGTGTCGCCCGGCGGGTCCAGCGAACAGGGCCGCGTCGCGACTCAAGGTCGGCTCAGGTCCCGGTTGCCTCACCGGGCGGGTGATGAGCGGCACCGGGGGTGTCCGGGGCGTCGGTGGTAGGGGTGTCGTGGTCGGCGGAATGCCCGGCAAGGTCGGCGGCCCAGGCGACGGACCAGTCGACGAGGGGGCTGAGGGCTGTGTGAGCCTTTCGTCCCAACGCGGTGAGGGCGTAGTGGCCGTCCGGGGTCTGGTGCACCAGGCGTGCCTCGATCAGCTCGACGAGGCGTTGACGCAGCACGCTGGAGGACATGTTGCTGCAACGTTCGCGCAGGGCACGGAAACCCAGGGCGCCTTCGCGCAGTTCCCACACCACACGCAGGCTCCATCGCCGGCCGAACAGGTCGAGCGCGGCCATGAGAGGGCTTCCGGTGGTCGAGCCACGCACCGGCCGTCCTGGTGTCGGTGTGGCCATCGCGGTCCTCCTGCGCTCGTACAGATCCACAGCCCCTGGCGTTTCGGTTTGCGAAACATTAACATCGCAGGGCGTTTCGAAAATCGAAGCACCCTGCATGAGGAGGGCGGCATGACGACGTTGACCACACCTCTGTGCCGGCAACTGGGTATCGAGGTACCCGTGGTGCAGGCGCCCATCGGGTCCGCGGTCACCACGGAGCTGGTGGTTGCGGTCGCGGAGGCGGGCGGACTTGGCACTCTTGCGCTGACGTGGGCCGGTGCCCTTCACCTCCACACGGTCGGTTCCGTCGCCGAGGCCGAACGCGCCGTTGCCGCGGGCGTCGACGTGATCGTGGCCCAGGGGTATGAAGCGGGCGGCCACGTGCGGGGCGCCGAGCCGTCATCCAGGCGGCGCCTCAGGACGCGGTGCACACACGGTGCTTCGACGGCGGCTGGCCCAACGCCCCGCATCGGGCACTGCGCAACTCCACGCTCCGCGCCTGGGAGGCCGCGGGCCGGCCGGACGTGCCGAACCGTCCCGGCGAAGGGGCCGTGGTGGCCCGGAGCGCCGACGGACGGGACTGGTCGCGCTACGACGACATGGCCCCCGTACCCGGCATGTCGGGCGACGTGGAGGCGCTCGCCCTCTACGCGGGCCAGAGCGCCGGGCTCGTCCACGAGGTCGCCCCGGCGGGCCGCATCGTGGCGGACATCGCCGCGGATGCCGCGGCCCTCACGAGGCGGACGCGGACCTCCTGACGCTGTCGGCTCCCCGCGCGCGCACCGCAGTCGCTACAGCGGTGCGCCGCCGCTTCGCGCTTTTCCCCCTTCGAGGGCATCGGTGACGAGGCGGTCAGGCGCCTGCCGTCCTGGTCAGCAGCATGCTCAGGTCCAGTCCTGGGGCGCTGTGGGTGAGGGCCCCGACGGAGACCTTGTCCACGCCGGCCTCGGCGATCGGCCGCAGCAGTTCGGGGGTGACGCCGCCAGAGGCTTCCAGGACGACTCCGCGGCCCGGGGCAATGTCCTCCCGGGCCTGGACGACCTGCCCGATCTCGGCGACCGTCATGTTGTCGAGCATGATCCAGGGCGCGCCTGCGTGCAGCGCTTCCACGGCTTGCGCGACGGTCTCCACCTCGACATCGATGAGTGCGCTGCGGTCCTCGGCGGCCATTCCGGCGCGCACCGCGTTGATCGCCGCGGTGATGCCGCCGGCGGCTGCGATGTGGTTCTCCTTCAGCAGCACCATGGCCGCGAGATCGAGCCGGTGACTGCTGCCGCCTCCGGAGGTAACGGCGTATTTGTCGAGGGCGCGCAGGCCAGGGGCCGTCTTACGGGTGTCGAGCACCTGCACACCCAAGTCGGCGACCAGGTCGACATACCGCTTCGTCAAAGTGGCTATGCCGCAGCAGCGTTGGAGGAAGTTCAGCGCGGTGCGCTCTCCCGTGATCAGGGTGCGTGCCTCACCGTTGAGGCGGATCACCGCCTGGCCCGGCTGGACGAAAGTCCCTTCCGGGATCAGTTCGTCCACGACAACCTCGGGATCGCGCTGGCGGAAGACCTCGGACACGAGGGGCAGGCCGCTGGCGACGCCGGGCTGTCTGGCGATGATCTCGCCCTCTGCGCGCAGCCCCGCGGGCACGCTCCAGCGGGTGGTGATGTCGTCGTGGGAGCCGTCCTCCGCAAGCGCCAGGGTGACGGCACGGCGAGCGGCTGTTACGGGGAAGTCCACTGCTTTCCTCTTTCCGCACTTCTGATCGGTTGCCAGACCGGATTGCCAGGGGGCGCCGCGTGCGAAGGAACCCGGGCAGCCGAGCAGTGGAGCTTTCGTCCACCCGGGGGGAGCGAGCCGGTTACCCTCTCCACGCGGGCTGGTGATTCGATTTCAGAAACACTACGCTCTCTCCAGTGATTTGAAAATCGAAGCACTAGGGGGAGTTCATGCCCGAACCGAAAGCGCCGCTGCCGGCACCTCATGCGCCTCACCCGCCCGGGAACGCAGAACTGCTGCGCCGGATGGTGGCGCCCGGCGAAGAGCACCATGTCGAGGGGGAGGCCACGGCTGAAGCGTGTGACGCGCTGCATGCGGGTGCGCCCCTCTTCTCGCACCGGGACACCGAGGCGAACCAATGACCACCAGCGGCGGCATCCGTACGTCCTCCGGGCGGTTGCTGGCGTGCGCTCCTGGTGATCGCCGCTGCGCTGATCGGCACCTGGGCGCGCCGTGAACGCCGGTGCGCCGCGCCGCTGGTGGATCTCGCACTGCTGCGCAATCCCGCGGTGGCGGGGGCCAACGCTGTCATGCTGCTCGGCGGCATCGGCATGTACCTGCTGCTGACCCTGGTGACCCGGTACGTGCAGACGCCGGCGTCGGCCGGTTACGGGTTCGGCGCCGACGTCTTCGTCGCGGGCCTGGTGCTGGTGCCGTTCTCCGTGCTGGGGTTCGTCGGTGGCAAGCTGGTGCGGCCGCTGCGCGTGCGGCTCGCGCCGGCGGCGGTGCTGGCAGCCGGGGGCACGGCCGTGCTGGTGGCGCTGGCGCTGTTCGCGCTGACCCGCAGCCATTTGTGGCATGCGTTCGCGGTGATGGGCCTGCTGGGCCTGGGCGTCGGTGTCTTCTTGGCGGCCTGCCACCAGGTGCAGGCCATGCTGCCGAGGCTCTCCACCACCTCGCCCCGGACGGTCCCGGCCGCTGAACTCACCCTTTTCGGGCCTGTCGGATGCCCCTGGTTCCGGCAAGCGGCCGCGTGTTTCCCAACTGGGCGGCCGCGCCAGGTTCTTCGGGTTCTTCTTGGCGTCTTTCCCCTGCTCACACCCTGTTAGCCGGACGTTAGCGGAGCGGCAGCTTCTCGATAGTGGCCCAGACCAGAGTGGGTGACGTACCGAAGAGCCAACGACACCGACTGCCCCAGGGGAACCCCACATGAGCTCCACCACCACTGCCCGCACCGCTCGTCGCCGCACCCTGCGCGTTGCCGCTGTGGCCCTGGCCGCGGCCGCCGGTCTCACCCTGACCGCCTGCTCCGGCTCGGACGCCGCCGATGCGAAGTCCGCGGGCCGCACGGACAAGGGCATGGCGGCTGCCGAGTCCGGTGGCGCCGGCTCCTCCGCCGGAGCGCAGGGCTCCGATGGCCAGGCGGGCTCCGGTGCCAAGGCCGACGCCAAGGTCGAGACCAAGGCGGGCGCTGCGGGCAAGCAGTCGGGCAGCGCGCAGGCTACCGGCGGTGGCAAGGCGGCATCCCCGGTCCGCACCCAGCCCCTGGCGGACGGCATCAGCAAGGCCGAGATCTACAAGATCGGCGACCAGCGCTACCGTGCCAAGATCGTCGCCCGCGGTTCGGTCCTGGCCACGATGGAGACGACGGGGCAGGACGCCGACGCCGGGCTCGACGCCAACGACATGTTCGTCGTGCTCACGATGGGCGGCCAGGTGCATTCCTGGATGGGCGGCGGACACCAGGGACCGGGCACGTTCAAGCTCGCGGGCGGCTGGACGGCCAAGGTCACGAAGACCGGCGAGCTGCGGTACCGCGCGCAGATCATCGGCCACGACGGCGTGGCTGCCACGCTGGAGACGAACCAGCACGACGTCGGTGTCGACGCCAACGGCGTGTACATCGTGCTCAGCAACGGCGGTGTGATCAGCGCCCACAAGTAAAGACCCGCCCGGCTGCGGCGGTGGAGCCACCTTCGGCGGGGTGGCTCCACCGCCGCAGGAGACGGCGGTTGGGGCGTGACGAGTACGCCTTGTCCCGCCCCAGGGTGGCCCGGTCGGGTACGCGCACGTCCGGCGCCCTGTCGGGGGACTCGGAACTCGCCCAACACCGGAATCATTTGCGGACAGCCCTTAGAGTCGCCGCATGCGACGAAGGACAGGGCTGGCGATGGCGGGGGCTGCTGCCCTGGCCTGGGGCGAGTGGTGGAACTGGCGCTGGTCTCGAGCTCTCGTGGGGAACAGCGGGGGCACCGCCGAGGCCGTGGTCGTGTTGGGCTACCGGAACCCTCAAGCGACGGCGAACTTCATCAACCGCTGGCGAGTCCGTGCGGGAATTCGCTCCCTCGCCGCTGACAGTGCGAGTGGCACTCGCGTGATCTTCAGCGGCGGTGCGACCACCGGTGGCGCCGCGGAGGCCCAGCTGATGTCTGACTACGCGACGTCGGTGCTCGCGTTCGACGGCACAGTGCTCCTCGAAGACCAGAGCGGCACGACATGGGAGAACATCACGAACGTGATCCCACTGCTTGAGGACGTCGACCGCATCAAGATCGTCTCCCAGCCGGCTCACGCGCTCAAGGCCCGCGCGTACTTGCGGCGCCAGCGCCCTGATCTTGCCGAGAGGCTCGTGCGCGCGGATGACTACCGCCCTGGTGAGTGGATGGTCGTCAAACCGCTGCTGGCTCTGTACGGCCTGTGGACACTCCGCGGTCTCAAAGCCGACGAACGGAAGCCCTCGCTCTAGACAGCCGCTGTCGCGTCGGCGTCACAAACGGTGGTCCTTGAGCCGAGCCCGGCCGCAGGTGAACGAAGCGTGCCAAGCCGCGAATCGGATCGATCATGCGGCTTTTGTGCTCCAATATCTGGATCATCCCTGATAGTCCTTTCTCGGCAGGGGGCAGGTCACCCGTGTTCCCCGGCGCCAGATCCTGACCCCGCCTGGCGGTATGCCTCTCACCAGCGAAAGGACATGCAGGATGTCGAATCACTTCACCGGTCTCAATCTCGGCGCACCGCTCGGGGACCAACGGCTCGACCTCTGTGACCTCTACGCGTTCCAGTCACCCACCGACTCGACGAGGACGGTGCTGATCCTCAACGCGAACCCGAATGCCGACGCTCTGCACCCTGACGCCATCTACCGCCTCAACATCGACAATGACGGGGACTGTCTCGCCGATTTGGCGATCAGCTACGTCTTTTCTCCGCCGCGAGACGGCCGTCAGACATTCAGTGTCTTCATGGCGAAAGGCGAGGAGGCCCGCTCGGTCGAAGCCGTCGGACAGCAGGTCGTCACGGACGCCGAGGTGTCGTTCGGCACCGTGGCGAACCGCGTCACCTCCGGTCCGTACACGTTCTTCGCCGGCAGTCGTAGCGACGCCTTCTTCTTCGACTTCGACGGGATCAAGGGTCTCTTCGATACCACCGGCGGCAGAAATTTCACCGCACCTCATCTCGGTGGCAAGTCGCCGTGGACCGGTGTGGACTCGAACACGGAAGCCAACGTGTTCTCCACGGTGGTGGAACTGCCGACGAGTGAACTCCGCGCCGGCCCCGAGATCCGCATCTGGGGCCGTTGCAGTGTGCGGGAAAACGGCCGGCTCGTCCATGCCGACCGGGCAGGCCATCCTTCGGTCAGCAGCTTCTTCAACACCGACGAGACGAAGGAGGAGTACAACGCCAGTGAGCCGGTGAACGATCGTGATCGCTGGACCGATCAGTTCGTCCACCTCATGGGGCACACCGGCAACTACACCCGGGAAGAGGCGATCGCGGCGATCGACGCCGACCGCATCCTGCCCGACATGCTGGTGTTTGACCCCGCGAAGCCTGCGCAATACCCCAATGGCCGCGTCTTCACCGACGACGTCATCAACCACCGGCTCTCCTTCCTCTCGAAGGGCGACATCCCTCCCACCGGACTCGAGCCGCACACCGATCTTCTGGACGAGTTTCCCTACCTCGGCAACCCACACCCCAAGGGGAGCTGACCCCCACGTTTCATCGGTGGCGGTGTCCCGTTCTTGAGCGAGAGGGCGGAAGTGCTTTCCGGGCCGGGGCAACAGGGCTCGCCCGGAGGGCTGCGGCCTCTCCGCCCGGCGGTTCATCTGCGGGCGGAGAGCCTGCCGTCATCGCCGTACGCGTGCGCGGCTGCCCGGGTGACCTGGGGTCAGAACTTGGGGCAGAGGTTCGTGTGGACGGCCTCTACGATCTGTGCGGCCTTGGCCTTGCCGAACCGCTCGGGGTGGCTGGGCGAGGTGAACCGCATCTCCGCCATTTTGGCCTGCTGGGGCTTGTCCTTGGGGAAGTTGTGGATCGTCTGGCACTGGTTGCGCCCGCGGTCGACAGCCTTGTCTTCCTTGCCGTGGACGATGTCCGGGTCGATGCCGGTCAGGGCGCGGAGGTATCCGAGCTTCATGGCGGCATTCGGCTCGGGCGGGATGCCTGCGGCGGCTTGGGCGTCCGCAACGGCCTTGGGGGAGGAGGCACTTGGCGCCGTGGTGGGCCTTGGCTTCTTCTTGGGTGCCGCGTCGGTGTTGTCGTCGCTGCTGCACGCGGTGAGGGCGGCGGCCAGGACGAGCGCGGTGAGGGCGGTGGCGGCGGTGCGCTTCACGTTCGGACTCCGGGGTGGGTGACTACTGGCACCGGTGTGACAGCCGAGACCGAGTGAAGGTTGTGTGCTGGCTCCGTGTGGGCAACCGCAGGGCGGTCGAGGCGCGTCGGGGCCGCGCTCGAGGTTCGCGACGCAGGCAGGAGGCGGCGGTTCGGCGCGGGCGGGGAGGCCGCGGACCAGTGCGGACGCCCTCCCGGAGGGCCTCGGAGAAGTCCGCCGGAAATTTTTTCCTCCGCCACCAATCCGCGGGCGTTGCGGCTCCGAATAACGGTCGATGCCTCGCCGAGGTGTCGCTTTCGAACCCGGACGACGTGCGGTCCCCCCTTCCTCCCCGCGGAGGCCGCCGGAAAAGGAACGAACGTGATAGCCAAGCGCACCAGCCGCCTCGCCGTACTCGTCGCTCTGCCCGCAGCCCTGGCCCTCACCGTGGGCGCCTCGTCCCAGGCCGTCGCCGAGGGCACCGGCGCGTTCCAGATCAATCTGGCGCAGTTGAACGACTCCGGTTCCAAGGGCACGGCGATGCTCAGCCTCAAGGGCAACCAGCTGACCGTGAAGATCGAGTCCGAGGGCCTCGTGCCCGGACAGCCCTCCGCCCAGCACCTCCACGGCTCCACCGACGGCCATGACTTCCACTGCCCGGACGCGAGCGACGACACCAACGGCGACGGCGTCCTCAACAACACCGAAGCCACGGTCGACTACGGCAACATCAACATCTCGCTCACCACCAAGGGGCCCACGGACATGATGAGCGGCCTCGCCGTCGACCGCATGCCCGTGGCGAACGCGCAGGGCAAGGTCTCCTACGAGCGCACGATTCCGGTCTCCCAGGCGGTGGTCGACCACATCAAGGACCTGCACATCGTGCAGCACGGCATCGACCGCAACAACAACAAGAAGTACGACTTCGAGGGGGCGGGCAAGAGCGAACTCGATCCCAAGCTTCCCCAGGAGGCCACCGCTCCGACCAACTGCGGAGAGGTCCTGGGTGCCGCGGTGGGGTCCATTCCGGTCGGCGGGGTCGAGACGGGGACCGGGCCTTCCGAGGAGAAGGGGGTTCCGGTGGCGGTGATGGGCGCCGGAGGCGTCGCCTTCGTGGCGGTGACCGGTGCGCTGGCCGTTGCGCGGCGGCGGAAGAGCGTGCTCGCCGCCGGACGGGCCGGGAGCAACGGGAGTGCCGCGTGAGCCGCCGGAGCGAGGACACCGTGATCACCGTACGCCGCCGGGGCCTTCGCGTCGCCGGCTGTGCGATCGCCGCGGCATTGGCGACCGTGCTCGTCGCCGGGTGCGGAGGGCAGGAAGCGGCACCGCCCCAGCAGCTCCCCGCGGGGCAGCAGGGCGGGGAATCGTCCCATGACGAGGCGCCGGACGCAGGCTCGGGGGGCCGGGCTGCCGCCAGTATGCCGAAGTCGGCTCCGGCGCGGCTCTCCATCCCGTCGCTCCAGGTCTCCTCCACGCTGGAGACGCTGGGGCAGAAGAAGGGCGGAGCCATGGAGACCCCCCGTGATCCCGACAAGGCGGGCTGGTACCAGCCGGGGCCGACGCCCGGCTCCCAGGGACCGGCCGTGATCGCCGGCCATGTCTCCTGGAACGGCAAGCCGTCGGTGTTCGAGAAGATCTCGACGATGAAGGCCGGTGACACCATCGAGGTCGCCCGGCAGGACGGGAAGACGGCGAAGTTCACCGTCGACCGCGTCGCCCAGTACCCGAAGAACAAGTTCCCCACGGTCGAGGTCTACAAGAACCTCGATCACGCCGGACTGCGCCTGATCACCTGCGGCGGCCAGTACAACGCGGGACAGCACTACTACCCCGACAACGTGGTGGTGTTCGCCAGCCTCACGGGCAGTGCGTAGGCCGGACCCGCGATGAACCGGCCGGCGGTCCGGCGCCCTCGCACGGGCGACCGGGCCGCTCGCCGGGGCCGGCCGGTGCCGCGGCGGTGAGGGAAGAGCGCGAAGGCGTGGCCGTTGAGTGCGCTGACGACGGGGCCGCCGCCCGGCCCCTGCCTCACGACGAACGGGTGATCGCGATCACGGCCGCGTCGTCGCCCAGGTTCCCGCCGGTGTAGCGGAGCAGATCGTCGCGCAGCCGCCGTACCAGGGCCGCCGGATCGGTCTCGTGCCAGGCGGTCAGCCGGTCGATCAGGGGGTAGAACCGGCCGGCGCGGTCCCGGGCCTCGATGACGCCGTCGGTGTGGAGCAGCAGGAGAGCGCCGGGCTCGAACCGGAACGTCTCCTCCCGGTAGTCGCTCTCCAACGGGGCGGTGAGGCCCAGCGGGAGGGCGGGTTCGCTCACTTCGAGCACCTGGACCTTGTCGTGGCGCAACAGCAGTGGCGGAGGATGCCCGCAGTTCACCATGTTGAGGAAAGGGTCGTCGTGGTGGACATCGACCACCACAGCGGTCACGAACGACTCCTCCGGTTCCGGACCGCCGTCGGTGGGGTCGGCCGTGTTCTTCCAGTACACGGAGTTGCCCAGGTGCGCCACGATGCCGGGCAGTGAGAGGTTCCGGTAGGCCGACCCCCGGAAGGCCCCGATCAGCACCGCCGCCTCCCCGATGGCGGACAGGCCCTTGCCGCGGACGTCACCGATGACCAGCCGGGTCGCGTCCGGGGCGGGCACCGTCGCGAACAGATCACCCCCGATCTGCGCCTCGGCCTCCGCCGAGATGTACGCGGACGCGATCCGCAGCACTCCGACCCGTTCGGGCAGTGGCCGCAGCAGAACCTGCTGGGCCGCGACGGCCACCGACCGTACCTGGCTCAACTTCCGTTCATGCCGGTCACGGACGTAGCGGAAGGCCGTGACGAACACGGAGATCACGACGAGGGCGGCGATCTGTGCCTGGTGGTTCGGCATCAGCAAGCCGCCGTGCAGATGGCCGATGACGATCTGGGCCACCACGGCCAGTGCTCCGACGGAGCCGGTGATTCCGGCACCGGCGAACGAAGCGGTGAGCGCGGGCGCCGCGACCAGGAACGGGCCCAGGTGGATGCTCGTCGGGGTGTGGATGTCGATCACGGTGATCACCGCGATGATCGCGAGCGGGATGGCGATCAACCCGTGGTTCACGCTCCAGGCCCTGTCGAGAGGGGGGAGACCGCGCCGGACGCTCATACTTCCTCCTTACACCTGCGACGCCCTCCTCGCCCGGCGGACCCGACGGGCACGGCGGACCCGACCGGCGGACACGACGTGCCGTGGCCGCTCGGCACCCATCGCTCCGCCGAGAAGACGACCGGCTGGGGTGGGCACGGGACACCCTCGTGCCCGTCCCGCATCGGGCGGCCGACCGGGAGGGGCGACGGAAAATGCCGGGTGAACCGCGGAAGCGGCCTCGGCTCGCATAGTGGACCGGGCCGCCTTCCAGGGAGTCGCCGGTCCGCCCGCGCCGGTGGGACCGCCGGGGCGCCGGGCCGCCCGTCTCCGTGGACCGCCATACTGCGTGCGATCTTTCCGAGCACTCCGAAGGGAACCCCGCGACGTGTCCTCCACCCCCTCCCTCCCCCCGACGCGCACCCGCGTTGCCATCGTCGGGGCCGGGACCGCCGGGCTCACCGTGGCAAATCTGCTGCATGCCGCAGGAGTCGACTGCGTGCTGCTGGAAGCGGAGAGCAGGGAGTTCATCGAGCAGCGGCCGCGCGCCGGGTTCATGGAGGAGTGGGCGGTGGATGCGCTGGCCCGGCACGGGCTGGCCGACCGGCTGCGCGAACGGGCCGCCACACAGGGGGAGTTCGAGTTCCGGTTCGACGGCGAGCGGCACATCGTGCGGACGGCGGAGCTGGTGGGCCGACGTCACTTCGTCTATCCACAGCCGCTGTTGGTCACCGACCTTGTGGCGTCCTACGTGGACCACGCGGGCGGCGAGGCGCGCTTCGGCGTACACGAGGTGCGGCTGCACGACATCGACGGCGACCGGCCGGCGGTGTCCTACACCGACCCCGACACCGGCGACCGGCACCGGATCGAGTGCGACTTCATCGCGGGCTGTGACGGCGCGCGCGGGGTGAGCCGGGAGGCCATACCCGCCGACCGGGCGCTCCTCACCCGCCATGACCACGGCGTCGCCTGGCTCGCCCTCCTCGCGGAGGCGCCGCCGTCCGCCGACGGTGTGGTCTTCGGTATCCATGAGCGCGGATTTGGCGCGCAAATGGCTCGTAGCCCCCAGGTCACCCGCTACTACCTCCAGGTCGGGCCCGGCGAGGACGCCGGGAACTGGTCGCACCGGCAGGTCTGGGACGAGTTGCACACCCGGCTCGGCGCCGCCGGCGCCCCACCGCTGACCGAAGGTCCGCTGATCGAGCGGGTGGTCCTGGACATGCACGACTACGTGGTGGAGCCGATGGCGTACGGCCGGGTCTACCTGGCGGGCGACTCGGCACATCTGGTCGCGCCCATCGCCGCGAAGGGCATGAACCTCGCGATCCATGACGCACTGCTGCTCGGCGAGGCGCTGATCGCGCACTACCAGGGCGATGACAGCGGCCTCGATGGCTATTCGCAGGCGTGTCTGCGGCGGGTATGGCAGTACCTGGAGTTCTCGCAGTGGCTCTCCTATGTGCTGCACGGCGCCTCTTCCGGTGACCGGTTCCAGGCGGGCACGGCCTCGGCACGGCTGCGGCGCCTGCTGGGCTCCGAGTCCGCGGCGAAGGCGTTCGCCGGGCTGTACCTCGGTGAGGAAGCCGATCTGTAGTGTCGTGACGAACGGGCCCGGACCACACGTCCGTGGGGTGACTCACAACCCGGGAGGGGGTGGGCGCCCTGCGGGCTGGGTACGCGGCTTCGTGATCGCCGGGCGAGATACCGTTGTGAAGTGGTAGAAATTCGGCGAAAAGCATCGCTGAAACTCCGAGGAAGGGAGACGCCATGTCATCGAAGCGCCGTCGTAAGAAGAAGGCCCGTCGCAAGAACGGTGCCAACCACGGCAAGCGGCCGCAGTCCTGAGCGCAGGACGGTGACCTGACCTCACCGATGGGGTTCTTGTGGGCTTCTCGCGTACCGCTGTCAGCGGAGGCGAGGAGCCCACAGCGGCGTCCACGTCGGCGTGTCCGGCCGGGTCGGGCTGAACGAGAAGACCGCACGCCGCTGTTGATCGCCGGTGGCGAACACGGCCGAGGAACAGCCGTACTGGTCACCGGTCTTGCCGGCCTTGCCCCACAGGGTGAGGCCGTTCCCAGTGACGGCCCGTAGGCCCGCGCCACAGCGTGCCGGGCTGCCGGCCCTGACCACGGTGGCACGGCCCCCGAGGCGATGGTCTGCGTACCGGTTCTGCCCGCCTCCGCACCGTCCGGCGCCCGAGTAGAGGGAGCTGTTGCCGACGTCTGGCGTGGAGAGGAGTTCCCCAGGAGAGGGGCTGTTGCCATGGCGTCCGGCCGGTCGGAGACCGCCGCCGAGGGACGGCCGTCGCGGCTGCTCGACAGCCCCGTCATCGGCATGACGCCATGGATCGCGATGCCGGTGCTGGTCGGGCCGGCTGGAACAACCCCAGTTTTCAGCGGACCAATTATCGCATCACGGGTGTGTGGGGCGCCGCATTCGGGGTGGCAGCAATTGCGGGTGCCTATGGCGACCTCGTACTGCACGATGCCAACAACCTGTGGACGGGTTGGATCATCCAAATCGCGGCCTTCATCGTCGCGCTCCAGTTCACCCGGTGGTATCCGGAGGTCGTGCGTGCGCATTCCTTGCGGGATCGCGGTCTGCCCGGCCCGCCGGAACCACCGCTCAGCAGCCTGCTCCTTCCGCCGGCGGGCTA
Source organism: Streptomyces sp. NRRL S-1813 (assembly GCF_000719605.1). Lineage (NCBI taxonomy): Bacteria > Bacillati > Actinomycetota > Actinomycetes > Kitasatosporales > Streptomycetaceae > Streptomyces > Streptomyces sp. NRRL S-1813. The sequence continues at coordinate 209,207 of NZ_JOHB01000010.1, read as the reverse complement.
TCTGACCCCGGTCGGCATTGTGGTGCTCGCCTTCAACGCGGGGCCGACGTGGCTGGGCATCGCGCTGATCGTGGCGGGAGTGCTGCTGGTCAAGTCGTTGAACCGTCCTTCGGCGGCCGAGCCCGATACGGGGGACGGCGCGTGAGGAAGGGCCCGTGACGCTCCGCGCTCCGCGCCCACCGCGTGACCGTCGCACGCCTGCCCCGGGGTGACGACCGACGACATGGGACAGCCCTTAGACTCGATGGATGATCTTTATTGTCGTCAAGTTCCCCGTGAAACCCGAGTACGTCGAAGAGTGGCCGCAGCACGTAGCGGCCTTCACCAGCGCCACCCGCGCCGAGCCCGGCAACCTGTGGTTCGAATGGTCCCGGAGCATCGAAGAGCCGGACACTTATGTCCTGGTCGAGGCATTCAAGGACGACGCCGCCGAAGCGCACGTCAATTCCGACCACTTCCGCGCCGGAATCGAGACGATGCGCCCGCTGCTGCGCCGTACCCCGGACATTGTCAGCACCACCATCGAGGGTGCGGACGGATGGAGTGCGATGGGCGAGATCACCATCGACTAAGGGCTTGCAGGGAATCAAGGTGTTGCTTCCCTGCAAGCCCTTAGGACGTGTCAAGAGCAGGGCCCGATCAGGGGCCGGGCCGGAAAACATCCGCTACGCCGGCGTCACCAAGTGGCTGATGAACCATTCCCGGGCGAGGTCGGCCACCTGCTGGAGGGCGCCGCGCTCCTCGAAGAGATGGGTGGCGCCGGGGACGATTTCCAGACGGGTCTCACAGCGCAGGGCCGCCTCGGCCTCGCGGTTGAGGTCGAGGACCTGGGGATCGTTGCCGCCCACGATGAGCAGCGTCGGCGCCTGTACCCCGGGGAGCATTGGTCCGGCGAGGTCGGGGCGGCCGCCGCGGGAGACCACCGCACCGATGTCCGCGTCGGGAGAGGCGGCGGCCCGTAGCGCCGCCGCGGCTCCGGTGCTGGCGCCGAAGTAGCCGATCGGGCCGGCGACACGGCCGCGCAGCCAGCCGGTGGCGTCCGTCAGCCGGTCGGCGAGGGTCTCGATGTCGAAGACATTCGCCCGGTTGGCTTCCTCCGCCGGGGTGAGCAGGTCGAAGAGCAGGGTGCCCAGGCCCGCCTGGTTCAGGGCCGTGGCGACCCGGCGGTTGCGCGGACTGCGCCTGCTGCTGCCCGAGCCGTGAGCGAACATCACCACCGCCCCGGCGCCCGCCGGCACGGTGAGGTCCCCGGTGAGCCGGACCCCGGCGGCGTCGATCGCCACCTCTTCCTCCACGTCTCTCCCGTCCGCATCGTCCGCCCTGTCCGCCCCGTCCGAGGGTGCGGCGGACGACGCGGGGGCAGCCGGCCCGGGGCCGGCCGCGGCCTGCGCCAGCAGCGAGACGACCTCGTCGTCCGGGGTCTGGGAGAAGTCCCGGTACCACTCGCCGACGGCGGAAAAGGCGAACGGGGTGGAGAGGCAGACGAATTCATCTGTGGAGGCGCGCAGCCGCTCGGCCGCGTCCGGTGGCGCCACGGGTACGGCGAGCACCACACGGGCAGCGCCGTGGGCGCGCACCACCTCGCAGGCCGCCGCCGCGGTCGCGCCGGTGGCGATCCCGTCGTCCACGACGATCGCCGTCCGTCCGGCCAGGTCGAGCCGTGGGCGCCCGGCGCGGAAGCGCTCCGCCTGCCGTGCGAGTTCCGCCGCCTCGGCGTGCTCCACGGATGCCAGGTCCGCCTGTTCGAGCCGGCCGCGCCGGACGATGTCGTCGCTGATCACCCGTACGCCGCCTTCGCCGATGGCGCCGAATCCGAGTTCGCGCTGGTAGGGAACGCCCAGCTTGCGGACCACGATCACATCGAGCGGCGCCTGGAGCGCCCGGGCCACATGAAAGGCCACCGGGACCCCGCCACGAGGCAGTCCCAGCACGATCGGCTCTTCTCCCCGCAGGTGCTGTAGCGCCTCGGCGAGGCGCTGCCCCGCGTCCGCGCGGTCAGTGAACAGCACAGTGTGCACCCCCTAGCCAGGGGAGACGGGAGCTGCGTCCACACCTCACTTCGAAGTAACCCCATCCGCGGACGCTTCGCAACTCGGGCTCCGGGTGGCCCGGCCCTCGGCCCGTCCCCGGCCGACCGTCGTTACCGTCGGCGTATGAAGGGAATCGGAGCGGTCCTGATCGATATCGACGGCGTGCTCACCGTGTCCTGGAAGGCGCTGCCGGGCGCCGTGGAGGCCATGGAGCGGCTGCGCGCCGCGGGAATCCCGCTGGTGCTGGTCACCAACACCACCTCGCGGACCCGCGCCGCGGTCGCCGAGCGGCTGGCCGGAGAGGAGTTTCCCGTCGGTGTCGACGACATTCTGACCGCGCCCGCCGTCACCGCCGCCTACCTGCGGGAACACCATCCGAACGCCCGCTGCCGACTGATCAACACCGGTGATGTCCGCGAGGATCTGGCGGGGGTGGAGATCGTGGGGGAGGGGGCGGACGACGAGGACCGGGGCGCGCCGGACGTGATCGTTTTCGGTGGTGCGGGCGAAGCCTTCAGCTATCCGGCGCTCAATTCCGCCTTCCGGTGTCTCCAGCGCGGTGCCCGGCTGGTCGCCATGCACCGCAATCTGTACTGGCGTACGGCGGACGGGCTCGATCTGGACACCGGCGCCTTTCTGCCGGGGCTGGAGCGGGCCGCCGGTGTCGAGGCGACGGTCACCGGCAAACCGGCACAGGCGTTCTTCGCCACCGCCCTGGCGCACCTCGGCGTGCCGGCCGCGGAAGCGCTGATGGTGGGCGACGACATCGAGTCCGACGTCCTGGCGGCCCAGCGCTTCGGGATCACCGGGGTGCTCGTCAGGACCGGCAAATATCTGCCGGAGACACACCGGGCGGCCGAGGGCACACCGGACCAGGTGCTCGATTCCTTCGCCGGTCTGCCCGGCCTGCTCGATCTGCCGTGACGGTGCGGGGAGGGGGAGCGGAAGCCCGGTGCGGACCCGGGACCGCGTCGATGCCTTCCGGGCCCGGCGGGCCGCACCCCTTTCGGCGACAGGGCCACACCCCGCTCCGCGCAGATCACCCCGTGGCGGAGTCCCCGGCGCGCCGGTAGTGGAGGAGAACGACGCCGTTGCCGAAGGTCCGGGTACCGGCGAGCCGGAGATCGGTCCTGGTGTCCGAGGGCCCGAAGAGGGGTTTGCCCCGGCCGATGAGGACCGGATGGACGTAGATGCGGTACTCGTCGACCAGGTCGTGCTGCATGAAGGCCGCGGCGAGATCGGCGCCACCGAGTGCGAGGTCGCCGCCCGGCTGCGCCTTGAGCGCCCGGATCTCCTCGGGAACGACGTCCCGCATGATGATGGTGTTCCAGTCGGCCCGCTCCAGGGTCCGGGAGAACACGATCTTGGGCTTGTCCCGCCAGATCCCGGCAAACTCGGCCATCGGGCCGGTACATGACGGGTCGGCTTCGGCGGTAGGCCAGAACTCCGCCATGAGTTCATGGGTGACCCGGCCGCTCATGAAGGCGCCCATCGTCCTGAGCTGCTCGTTGACGTAGCGGTGCAGCTCGTCGTCGACCAGGTGCCAGTCGATCTGGCGGTCCGGTCCCTCGATGAAGCCGTCAAGGGACACCGACATGGACAAGACGATCTTTCTCATTCCGGGACCCCTTGCCTCGGCGTACGCGGTTTCGCGCGACATCCTGACGGAAGCCGCTGCCGTAACCGAGCATTCGGAACAAGACGACGCCAAGGGGCGCGATGAAGCGACCTTGAAATCGAACTGCCTTTCCTTTGACAGGAGCCGAGTTCGACCGAGACCGCCCTGACGGGTGACGTGGGGGATCGGGGCGCGAGGCGGATGGGGGCACCGACGCGCTGAGGTGGCCGAGGCGATGGAGGGTTCGGTGTCGAGCCTGCCTGCGGCAACAGGCCCCCTCCACCTTGCCGGAATGCCACTCGTACGGCACGCTCATCGGCCGGCGCTACGCCGGCCTCTACCCGCATCACCTGCGGGCGCTGGCGCTCGACAGCGCCATGGATCCCGCACGCCCTGATGCCCAGCGCTTCCTCATGGAAGGCACTGCCGCCGCCGATGACGCGGTGCAGCAACTGGCGAACTGGTGCTCCAAGGACGCCTCCTGCGCTCTCAAGGGCAAGGAAGTGAAGGCCGTTGTCCGCCAGCTCTTCACTCGTGCCGACAACGGCACGCTGGTGGATCCCGGTCCGCACGGCCCCACGCGCAAGAAGGTGACCGCCGACCAGCTGGCCGGCTTCCTCAGCAGCTACCTGAACAAGTGGAACCCGCAGACCACCGCCGAGCAACTGGCCGCGCTCCAGAGCGGCAAGGGAAAGGTGTCCTGGATCGACGACACCCCGGAGCTCGCCTGGCGCTCGGTGGTCTGCCGCGACTTCGACTTCCGCCTGCGTGACTACGCCGACTACCGCGCCCTGCTGCAACAAGCCACATCCGCCCACCCGCAGGCCCGCTACAACGCCCAGGCACTAGACATGATCGTCGGCTGCCAGGGATGGCCGGCCGCTCCCAAGCCGCAGCCGGCCCAGAACAAGGGCCCGCTCCCGCCGGTGCTGGTGGTGAACGCCAAGCCACGTGTTTTCGCTTGTTTCGCAGTGCGGGAGGGCACCAGGGCGACCCGGTGCCCTCCCGCACTCTGCGGAGTACCCTGCCGCGCTCACGAAGCCAGGGGCCGGGATCTCCCAGCATTGATCAAACTGCCCTCTCCGGTCGGCAACTTGGCGATCCCGACGTCACACGGAGGTAGACCAATGAACGCACGCCGCCCCTCGCGCGGGGCCCGGCGGGGGGCCGGGCCGGTGCGCGCCGGGTACCGCGATCCGGGAGCGCGCGCCGGTCACGGCGGGTCGGGCGGGTCGGTGAGCAGCGCCGCGATCTCCGCCGCGGTCCAGTGCTCCTCGGCCCCCGGGCAGCCGGCGAGATAGGCGGCGGCCCGGAGCGCGCTCCATCCGTGGGAGGCGACGATGCCGGCCGCGATGTGCCGCAGACAGGCCGCGGAGGGCGGGTTCACGGTGGCGTCCTGGCTGCTCCACGGGGCCGTGAAGGTCAGTACCGGGTAACCGTCCAGCAGCCCGGCACACACCAGGGTTTCGTACCGGCCGGGGCCGGTCCGGGCCCTGCCACGGGTGAGGACCTCCGTCAGATCGAGATCCCCGCCGGGCTCCCGGTACATCTCCTGAGCGGCGATGTCGGAGAACTGGGAGAGCGTCAGAAGGTAGGCGCGAGCGGGCAGTTCCTGCGCGCCCGGCCGGCCGGGACCGCCGTCGGCCGGTGCGGGGCCGGGGCTCGGGTCGTAGAAGGCTCTGCCGCCGGTCCACACCTGCGATTCGGTGGCGAAGTACAGCAGACCGGGCAGTATGACCGGTGTCGTCCGCACGGGGCGGCGGGGGTCCCGGCAGCCGGGGTAGGTGCGCAGCCCGCCGTGCGGGCGGCCGCCGGCCAGATAGCAGGTCAGCCGGTCGAGATGCATGTTGGAGCCGTACGCGGCGTACCAGAGGCGGCCGACGGGGGCGAGGCGGCGGGCGGCTTCGGGGGAGCCGTCGAGGGCTTCGAGGCGTGGGGGCCTGGTCACGTCCTCACGCTACGCGAAAGGGCCTGCCACGGCGCTGTTCGGCCGGTCCCGCAGCGCTTCCCGGCGGGTCCCGCGGGGCTCGGACCGGGCAGCCGCGACGTCGGGCGGCGGCGCGGTGGAGGGCAAACGAAGGGCAGGAGAAAGGCAGGCGAAGGGCGGTCCAAGGGGGCGGGCGGGGCGGCTCCCTCGTGGCTTGATCGTTTCTGTCGTGGGTTTTGCCGCGAGCGGTCTGGAGATGCGCACTGCACGGACAGGACCGGTCCGAACAACAGCCGGCGCCCGGTCATCGACCGGACGCCGGGGGACGGAGGCAGTGTGGCGGACGAGGTGTCAGGGCGAAACGAGGCCGGGATACGCAGGGCAGAGGCGGCCGGCCGCCGCCCCGTAGTGCCCTCTCCATCGCCGAGTGCGAGCCGGCGTCATCTGCTCGCGGCCACGGCGGCGGCGGGGCTCGGACTGCTCACCGCGTGCGGCGGGACACCCTCCCGTGCGGACTCCGCACCCGAGGCGCCACCGCCCGGCGGCTCGTCGTCGTCCCCCTCCGCCGGGTCCGGCACTCCGGGCCCGTCCGGCTCCACGGCAGCACCTCCCTCGGCCCGCCCGACGAAGCGACGGCGTCCCGAACTTCCGCGTGGTGGACGGGAGTTGTTCCCCCGGTACCGGCTGGTGGGGTTCTGCGGTCTGCCCGGGGCGGCGGCGCTCGGCCGGCTCGGAACCGGCGACCCGGGCAAGCGGGCCGCCGAGGCGGAGAAGGTGGCGCACTCGTACGCCGCGGGGCGCGAGCCGCTGCCCGTGCTCGAACTCCTGGCGGCGGTCGCCAACGCCACGGCGGGCCCGGACGGTGCGTACCGTTCACGGACGCCCTCGGCCACCATCCGACGCTTCCACCATCTGGCGCGCACCCAGCGGGGGCTGCTGCTGCTCAACATCCAGCCGGGCCGCGCTTCGGTGCTCGACGAGGTGAAGGCGCTGCGCGAGTGGCTCGCCCACCCCGATGTGGGGATCGCGCTCGACCCGGAGTGGGAGATGAGTTCCGGCCAGGTGCCGGGCGACACCTACGGGCACACCGACGGCCGTGAACTGACGAAGGTGGCCCGCTATCTGTCCGGGCTGGTGGAGGAGCACGATCTGCCGCAGAAGCCGCTGGTCTTCCACCAGGTGGCGCCGTCCGTCGTGGGCGACGAGTCCGCCGTGCGGCCCCAGCCCGGTGTGGCACTGATCAAGAGCGCCGACGGCATCGGCTCACCGGGCCTGAAGCGCGGGACCTGGCGACGGCTGGTCAGCGATCTGCCCGACGGCGTCCACACCGGCTTCAAGCTCTTCTACGAGGAGGACGCCGAGGGCAGCCGCCTGATGACGCCGAAGGAAGTGCTGGCCCTGCGGCCGCAGCCGGAGTATGTGATGTACGAGTGAGCCGGCCGGGCCGCTTCGCGCCCTGACGGCGAGGCCGCGCACGAGAGACGGCGCCGCGCACGAGAGACGGCCCCGACCCGCGCCGAACGCCTGTCACGCCCGCCCGCCGGGGTCCCCTGCCGCAAGGGCGACCGCTCGGCGCGCCGGGCGCCGAGCGGCCGTCATGGGCCGTGCCGTTGTTCCGTCTCCGCGGTGTCGGCCGGTGACCCTTCGTCAGTACGGGTGCTTGTCCGGCCGGTTCGTCCAGGCCGCGTACGACTGGGCGCCCATCTCGGGGTAGATCTGTTCGATCTTGATCCGTCGCTCGTCGAGCGGCCGCTTGAAGTCCTCGTACTGGAACGTGTCGTCGAAGCCGATCTTCGCGGTGTCCTCGAGGTCGCAGCTGTAGTAGACGGCGTCGATCCGCGACCAGTAGATGGCGCTCATGCACATGGGGCAGGGCGCGCCGCTGATGTAGATCGAAGTGCCCTGGAGCATGCGGGCCCGCTCCGGGACCGGGTCCGGTGACCCGGGGGGCCGCGGGACATACTCCAGCGTGCTCTCGTTCTGGCGCTCCACGGCGATGCTCGGAGCCTCGGGGTTGAGGACCTGCACGGCTTTCCGGATCGTCTCCATCTCGGCGTGCGCGGTGGGGTCGCCGGTCAGCAGCACACGGTTCTGCCCGCGGGCGAGGATGTTCCCATCGCGTGCGAGTACCGCACCGAACGGGCCGCCCCAGCCGTTCTCCACGGATTCCGTGGCCAGCCGTACAGCCTCTGCGAGAAGTTCTTTCTGATCCATTACCGAGTCTCCGATCGGCATCGATTCCTCTGCGGAACGGTTAGGCAAATGCCCCATTTGCCGCGTAAATCTCCTATGTACTAGGCTACTCAAGGTGAGTGCCCGTGCAAGCCGTGGTTCCGCGGCAGACAACGCCACCGTTGTGACCTCGCAGAAGGTGCGTGAAGGCCGGACCGACGAGTATCAGCGCTGGCAGGACAAGACGAATCAGGCTGCCCGTGAATTCGAGGGTTTCGTGGGCGCCGAGGTGTACCCCGGCGCCGGCGAGGAAAACGAATGGGTGGCCGTATTCCGGTTTTCCGGTATGGACCAGCTGACCGCCTGGCTGGATTCGAACCGGCGGCAGACATTGCTCGATGAAGCACGCGAACTCTTCGAGGGCCTTCCGACGCAGGAAGTGCTCCATGGCGGCAGCCCGGCACAGCCGGCACCCGATGTGGTGACGGCGGTCATCTCCCACGAGGTGAAGCCGGGATCCGAGCAGCAGTTTCTCGCCTGGCAGGAAAAGACGCTCAGGGCGCAGGAGAAGGCGCCGGGCTTCATGGGGTCCGAATTGTTCAAGCCGGTGGAGGGCGTCCAGGAGCACTGGGTCGTCGTCTTCCGGTTCGACTCCCGCGAGCACCTCGACGACTGGCTCGACTCCGATGTGCGCGCCAAACTGCTGAACGAGGGAAGCAAGTACTTCATCTCGTACGACGTGCGCAAGGTCGGTTCGGCGTTCAGCGGCTGGTTCCAGTTCGACCACGACAAGCGGGGCAACGCCCCGCCCAACTGGAAGCAGGCGATGTCCGTTGTCCTGGCGCTCTATCCGACGGTGATGGTGCTCAACCTCACCGTGGGAGTCGGGCTGGAGAAACTCACCATCCGTGAGTACATCGGACTGTTTCTCTCCAACGTACTGAGCGTCAGCGCGCTGACCTGGCTGCTGATGCCGATCGTGAACAGGGTGTTCGCCTTCTGGCTGGTCCCTTCCCGGGTTGCCGGAAACCGCCGGGCGCAGGTGCTGGGCCTCGCTTCGGTGGTGCTCTGCTACCTGGTGGCCATCGGCGTCTTCGGCCTGATCACCCACCAGATCTGGTGAGGAGGCCGCGATGCGCCCACCGGGACCGACACCAGCGGCAGATATCGAGGACAGGCTGATCCGGCGGGGCGACCCCGGCTACGAGAAGGCCCGCTCCGCCGCGGTGTGGAACGAGCGGCGGCCCCGGCGCTTCCCCGAGGCCATCGTGCGCGCCGCCTCGGAAGCGGAGGTGGCACAGGCCGTCACCTATGCCCGCGCCCGGGGACTACAGGTCTCGATGTGTTCCGGCGGGCACAACTGGTCCGGCTCGTCACTCCGCGACCGGGGCCTGCTGCTCGATCTCTCCGCGCTCCGGGAGTGCCGCGTCGCGCCCGCGACCGACACCGCACCGGCGACGGCCACGGTGGAGCCCGCCGCCACCGGACAGGAGCTGGTCGCGGCCCTCACCCCGCAGGATCTGGCCTTTCCCGTCGGTCACTGCCCCACCGTGGCGGTCGGCGGATTTCTGCTCGGCGGCGGTCTCGGCTGGAACTCCCGCGCATGGGGAGCGTCCTGCGCATCCGTCGAGGAGATCCGGGCCGTCACCGCCGACGGGCGCACGGTCATCTGTAGCGAAACCCGGAACCCCGACCTCTTCTGGGCCGTGCGGGGCGCCGGGCCGGGATTCTGCGCCGTCGTCACCCGCTTCCGCCTCGCCCTGCACCCCCACCCCGCATCGATCATGGCGACCTCCCTCACCTTCCCGCTGGCCGAGGTCGCCCGGGTGGCGGAGTGGGCCGAGCGGGTCGCGCGCGGGCTCCCGCCGTACGTCGAAACCGCGTTCGTCCTCGTGCCCTCCGGTCCGCCGGCGGACAGCGCTCCGGCCGGGCCCCGGATCACGGTCTCCGCCACCGCGTTCGCCGCGACACGGAGCGAAGCCCTGCGAGCGCTGGAGCCGTTCGCCGACTGCCCCTTCGGCGAACTCGCCGTCGCCCGGCATCCGCCCGCGCCGCAGACCTTCGCCGCTCTGCACGAGGGCGCGGCAGCGGCCTGGCCACCGGCGCACCGGTATGCGGCGGACACCCTGTGGTCACAGGAGAGCTATGCCACCCAGCTGACCCGTATCGCCGACCTGCTGGCCCGCGCCCCCTCGGGGAAGTCCCTGGTGCTCGCGCCCGTGCAGCCGGTCTCCGGGCACCCCGCCCTGCTGCGGAACATGGCCTTCTCCCCGCTCGGCGAGTCCTACTTCGTCTGCTACGCGGTCTGGGACGACCCGGCCGACGACGAGACGCATGCGCGCTGGCTGCGCGAGGTCATGGCGGCCGCGGACCCGCAGGGCGACGGCTTCCACTTCATCGCCGAAACGGACCTGGAAGCCGACGCCGCACGGGCCCGGCGCTCATACACCCCCGCCACCTGGGACCGTCTCCAGGAAATCAAGGCGCAGTGGGACCCGGAGAACGTCTTCCACTCGTATCTCGCCCCCTGACGCAGGCCCGGCGGTCCGCGTGCGGACGGCCGCGGTGCCGCACCGGCCCGCCCATTTCGCGGCCGGGGAGCGGGGACGGCGCCTCGGGGGCACCATGGCCCTATGCTGCTGGCGGATCTCGCACGGGTGTCGGGGGAGGTCGCCGCGACGTCGGCGCGCTCGCGGAAGATCGCGCTGCTGGCCGGGCTGTTCCGCGCCGCCGCTCCGGAGGACGTCCCGGTCGTCATCCCGTATCTGGCCGGCCGGCTTCCCCAGGGGCGGATCGGGGTGGGCTGGAGCGTGCTGCGCGAGCCGGTGGCCGCGGCGGACCGCGCCGCACTGACCGTGCGTGACGTGGATACGGCGCTGACCGGCCTGGCGCAGGTCTCGGGGGCCGGGGCGCAGGGGGAGCGGCGCCGGCGGGTCAGGGAGCTGCTGGCCGCGGCGACGCAGGAGGAACAGCGCTTCCTGACCGGCCTGCTCACCGGCGAGGTGCGGCAGGGCGCCCTGGACGCCATCGCGGTCGAAGGGCTCGCCGCCGCGACCGAGGTGCCCGCGGCCGACGTACGCCGGGCCGTGATGCTGGCGGGCGCACTCCAGGAGGTCGCACGGGCGCTGCTCGCCGAGGGGCCGTCGGCGCTCGCGGCGTTCCGGCTCACCGTCGGCCGGCCCGTCGGGCCGATGCTGGCGCACAGCGCCAAGTCGGTGGCCGAGGCGGTCGACAAGCTCGGTGCCTGCGCGGTGGAGGAGAAGCTCGACGGCATCCGCGTACAGGTCCACCGGGACGGGCCGGACGTACGGATCCACACCCGCACCCTGGACGAGGTCACCGACCGGCTCCCCGAGGTGTCCGCCGTCGCCCGGGAGCTGCCGGCCGCCCGCTTCATCCTGGACGGCGAGGTGATCGCCCTGGACGGCGAGGGCCGGCCGGTGCCCTTCCAGCGGGTCGCGGGACGGTTCGGCTCGCGGGTGGACGTCTCCGCGGCGCAGGCCGCGCTGCCGTTGTCACCGGTCTTCTTCGACCTCCTGTCGGTCGACGGCCGTGATCTGCTGGAACTGCCGGGCGAGCAGCGGCATACGGAGCTGGCGCGGCTGGTCCCCGAGCATCTGCGGGTGCGCCGCCAGGTGGTCGGGGACCCGTCCGACGCCGCGGCCCGCGCGGCCGCCGAGGACTTCTGGTCCGCGACCCTGTGCCGGGGCCATGAGGGCGTCGTGGTCAAGGCGTTGGATGCCCCCTACAGCGCGGGCCGCCGGGGCGCCGCCTGGCTGAAGGTGAAGCCCGTGCACACCCTGGACCTGGTGGTGCTCGCGGCGGAGTGGGGCCACGGCCGGCGCACCGGAAAGCTGTCCAACCTCCACCTCGGGGCGCGCGGAGCGGACGGCGGTTTCGTCATGCTGGGCAAGACGTTCAAGGGCCTCACCGACGCCACCCTCGGCTGGCAGACCGAACGGCTGCGGGAACTCGCGGTGGAGGACAACGGCCATGTCGTGACGGTGCGTCCGGAACTCGTCGTCGAGGTCGCCTACGACGGGCTCCAGACGTCCTCGCGCTACCCGGCGGGCGTCACCCTGCGTTTCGCGCGGGTGGTGCGCTACCGGGAGGACAAGACGGCCGCCGAGGCGGACACGGTGGAGACGGTGCTCGGCGCGCACGACGGCGGGGAAGGGTAGCGGCCATGGCGGGAAAGCGCAGTGCCGGGCTGCTGCTGTACCGGGGCGCGGCGGCCGGCATCGAGGTGCTGCTGGGGCACATGGGCGGGCCGTTGTGGGAGCGGCGGGACGCGGGCGGGTGGTCCGTGCCCAAGGGTGAGTACGTACCGCCGGAGGAAGCGTGGGACGCGGCCCGGCGGGAGTTCGAGGAGGAGCTGGGGATCCCGCCTCCCGACGGGCCCTATGTCCCCCTGGGGGAGGCGCGCCAGGCGAGCGGCAAGGTGGTGACGGTGTGGGCGGTCGAGAGCGATCTCGATCCGGAGCGGATCGTGCCCGGCACCTTCGAGATGGAATGGCCGCGCGGATCCGGGGTGACCGGCACCTTCCCCGAGATCGACCGGGTGGCCTGGTGCACCCCGCACGAGGCGCACGAGCGGCTGGTGGCGGGCCAGCGGGTGTTCCTGGAGCGGCTGGCGGACCGGCTCGCGAGCGGGGCCTGAACACGGGCGCCCCGCACTCCCCGCCTTCACCACCCGCACACACCAAACGCCACAAGCCGCCCTGGACACCCCCGTTGAGGGCGGGCAGTCTTGCGGCGGGGCCGGACAACAGCCTCGAACGGGGGGCCCTGGCGACAGGGTCATGAGCATGCCGCGGGGGCCGCATGTTGCGTATTCACTTCGACGACCGGGATCTCGCGCGCGTACAGATCGCCGCCGAGCCCGATCCCCTCTGGGAAACGGTGCTGGCCATGCACCATGTGGTGCCGCCGGGGCGCGGCGTGCCGGTGTACGGCGCCTGGCGCGCCCGGGCGCGCCGCGAACTGGACGAGCGGGGACTGAACCGCGCAGCGGGGCTGATCGGGACGCTGGCACCGGCCGATGCCCGCTACTTCCCGGACTTCCTCACCCCTGATGCGGCCCGCGACGGGCTGGCCGCCGGGCTGGAGGCGCTGCGGGACACCCCCCGGGTGCGGCTCACCGCGGAATCCGCCCGGGCAGGGCTGGCGGCCCGGCTCCCGCGCTGGACCGGCGCGCTGGCCACGGGAAGCCGGCAGCCGCTCGACGAGCTGGCCGCCGCGATCCAGGAGGTGCACCGTGCGGTGATAGCCCCCGAATGGACGGGCGCGGCCGCCACGGTCGACTGCGACCGGGGCGGCCGTACCCGTATGCTCTGCCGCGGCGGCGTCGACGGCATGCTCAACACCTTCCGCCCCGGGCTCCGTTGGGAGCCGCCGGTCCTGCACGTCGACTACCCCCGGGACCGCGATCTGCGCCTGGGCGGACGCGGACTGCGCCTGATCCCCTCCCACTTCTGCTGGCGCAGACCCATCGCCCTCGCCGACCCCGGCCTGCCGCCGGTCCTGGTCTACCCCGTCGAGCACGCCACGGACTGGGTGCCGGCCACCACCCGCAGCTGCCACCCGCAGGCGCTGTCCGCCCTGCTCGGCCGCACCAGAGCCCGTATCCTCGCCGCTCTCGACGCCCCGACCACCACCGGTGAACTGGCCCGCCGCTTACGGGTCTCCGCGCCCTCGGCCAGCGAGCATGTGAGCGCGCTGCGGGAGGCCAACCTGGCCCGCAGCCGGCGCGACGGCGGTTCGGTCATCCATGCCCTGACCCCGCTCGGCACGGCGCTGCTGCACGGCGAACTCGCCCCCGTACGCCAGCCGCAGTGAGCGGTCCGGCGGCGGTCCGGCAGCGGCCGGGCCGCCCGGCAGTCACGGTTGCACCTGGATCTTCCGCCCTTCGCCCGCCCGGAAGCGGGACAGCGCCTCGGCGTAGTGGTCCAGCGGGAGCCGGTCGCTGATGAAGACCTCCGGGTCCAGGACACCGGCAGCGAAGAGCTCCGCGGCGCGTTCATAGCTGTGCAGCACGGCCATCGAGCCGGTGATGGTGATCTCCTGGTTGTAGATGCGGTAGGGCTCGATGACGGCGCGGGCGGCGTAGTCGGCGACGCCGAACTGGAGGAAGGTGCCGCCCTTGCCGACCCGCCCCAGGGCGTCCTGGATGGCGTGTTCGTTGCCGGTGGCGTCGATGACCACGTCCCAGCCGCGCGGGCGGTCCAGCTCGTCGGCGGAACCGGCCGCGTTGCTGCATCCCAGGGTGCGGGCGGTGGCCAGCCGTGCGGGGTTGATGTCGACGACATCGACCCCGGCTGCGCCGGTGCGCTTGGCGAGTTCGAGCATCATCAGGCCCATCGTGCCCGAGCCGTAGATGAGGACGCTGGTGCCCAGCTGCGCCGAGCGCAGGATGTCGTAGCCGCGTACGGCGCAGGAGAGCGGCTCGATGAGGGCCGCGTCCTCGGTACGGATGTGATCGGGCAGCTTGACGCAGTTCGCGACCGGGGCGACGGCGAACTCCGCGGCGCCGCCCGCCGTGGTCACCCCGATGGCGGCCCACCGCTCACAGAGGTTGTTGCGTCCGATGCGGCAGTAGTGGCACTCGTGGCAGTAGAGGGACGGGTCGACGGCCACCCGGTCGCCCTCGCCGAGTTCGGTGACCGCACTGCCGGTCGCCACGACCGTACCGGCGAACTCATGGCCCGGCACGACGGGCAGCGTGGGCGCGAACTCGCCCTGGAGGATGTGCAGATCGGTACCGCACAGCCCGCAGGCGGCGACGGAGACCACGACCTCACGGGGACCGGGCGTCGGGTCCGCGACGGTGGTGACCTCGACCTTGCCGGGCGCGCTGATCACTGCGGCTTTCATTTCACGGCTCCAAGCGACAGGCCCTGGACCAGTTTGTCCTGGGCGGCGAACCCGGCGATGAGCACCGGGAGGGAGATGACGGTGGCGGCGGCGCACACCTTCGCCAGGAACAGGCCCTGGCTGGTCACGAGTCCGGTCAGGAACACCGGCGAGGTACCGGCCACGACGCCGGTCAGGACCCGGGCGAACAACAGCTCGTTCCAGCTGAAGATGAAGGAGATCAGGGCCGTTGCCGCGATCCCCGGCATCGCGACCGGGGCGACGATCCGGGTCAGGGTGGTGGCCAGCCCCGCGCCGTCGATCGAGGCGGCCTCCAGCATCTCGACGGGTACCTCGGCGAGGAACGAACGCATCATCCACACCGCGATCGGCAGATTCATCGAGGTGTAGAGGATGACCAGCAGCCAGATGCTGTCGAGCATCCCGGTGTTCTGCGCGACGAGATAGACCGGCAGCAGCCCGGCCACCAGCGGCAGCATCTTCGTGGAGAGGAAGAAGAAGAGGACGTCGCTCCATTTGCGTACCGGCTTGATGGACAGGGCGTAGGCGGCGGGCACCGCCAGCAGCAGCACCAGCAGCGTGGAGACGACGGAGGCGGTCAGCGAGTTGACCAGCGGGGGCCAGGGGCTGACACCGCCGCCCGCCGCCCCGAAGAACTCCCGGTAGCCGTGCAGGCTGATCCCGGCACCGACACTCGGCGGGTTGGTCGCCGCGTCCGTCTCGCTGTGGAAGGACGTCAGCACCATCCAGGCGACGGGCAGGAAGAAGGCGATGCCGCACAGCCAGGCCATCAGGCCCAGCAGGCTGCCGGTGCGCCGCCGGCGACCGGTGGCGGGGGACCCGGCGCGGCGCGGGGGCAAGGACGTAGTGGTCATGCCGTTATCTCCTCGCGCAGCAGGGACGAGACGGTGCGCAGCGCAAAGGTCGCCACCAGCAGCGAGCACAGCACCACGACCACGCCTTGCGCGGATGCCCGTCCGTAGTCATGGGACTGATAGACGGTCTGGTAGATCGTGTACGGAAGGTTGGCCGTGCCGAGACCGCCGGACGTGATGGTGAACACCGCGTCGAAGTTCTGCACGACGTACACCGTGCCCAGCAGTGCGGCCAGTTCGAGGTAGCGGCGCAGATGCGGCAGGGTGAGATAGCGGAAGATGTCGAAGGCGGAGGCGCCGTCCATCCGGGCCGCCTCGACGGCGTCCGAGGCCCGGCTCTGGAGCCCGGCCAGCAGGATCAGCATCATGAACGGCGTCCACTGCCAGATCAGCGACATCTCCACCGCGGCCAGCGGCGAGTCGGTCATCCAGTCCGGCTGCGGCGGGCTGTCGCTGCCGAACAGCCGCCATATCCAGGTCAGCGAGCCGTTGATCAGCCCGTACGAGGCGTTGTACAGCGCATGCTTCCACAGCAGCGCGGAGGCGACCGGCACGATCAGGAACGGCGTGATGAGCAGAGTGCGGACGATGCCGCGCCCGCGGAAGCCGCGGTCGAGCAGCAGCGCCAGACCGAGCCCGAGCAGCAGGCTGACCAGCACCACGGTCACGGTCAGCAGCACCGTCGTGCCCACCGAGGCACGCATCGCCGGGTCGGTGAACACGGCGCGGTAGTTGTCGAGGGCGGCGAAGCCGCGGTTGTCGGGGGCCAGCGCGTTCCAGCGGGTGAAGGAGATCACCACCGTGGCCAGGAACGGGAGTTGGGTGACGACGACGAGGAAGACCAGCGCGGGGAGCAGCGGCGCGCGGCGGGCCCAGTCCTTGGCCCGCCCGGTGCGGCGGGCGCGGGCGGCCGGGCTGCCGGTGCGGTGCACGGCGGCCGTGGCGGCGCCGGGGGCCGGTTCAGTGGTCCGTGTAGGCATCGGACACCTCCTGCGCCAGTCGCCGGCTCTTCTTCAGGGCCTCGGGCACGCTCTGCTTTCCGGCGATGGCCGCGCTGATCTCGTTCGAGACCTTGGTGCCCAGGTCGGCGAACTCCGGGATGCCGACGAACTGGATGCCGGGGGCCGGTCGTTGCTGTACTCCGGGGCTGCCGGGCCGGGCGGAGCGGATCGCCCGCTCGGTCGGGCCGGCGAACGCCCCGGCCTCCTTGATGTAGTCCGGGTCGCGGTAGAGGGAGGCCCGCTTGCCGCCGGGCACCCTCGACCAGCCCAGTTCACGGCCCACCAGCCGCTCGTAGCCCTTGCCCGAGGCCCAGCGGATGAACCGCCAGGCCGCGTCCTGGTGCGTACTGGCCTTCTGCACGCCCCAGGCCCAGGTGAACAGCCAGCCCGCGTCACGGGTCCGCTCCACCGGCGCCGGCGCGTAGCCGACCTTGCCCGCGACCTTGGATTCGCCGCTCTCCAGCGAACCGGCGCCGGCCGTCGCGTCGTACCACATGGCGACCTTGCCCTGCTGCATGTCGTTGAGGCACTCGGTGTAGCCGGCCTGCGGGGCGCCCGCCTGGCCGTGCGCCCGCACCAGATCGACATAGAACCGGGTTGCCTTGGTGAACTCGGGGCTGTCGACCTTCTGCTGCCAGTCCTTGGCGAACCAGGTGCCGCCGAAGGTGTTGACGACGGTGGTCAGCGGGGCCGCCAGCTGACCCCAGCCGGGCTGGCCGCGCAGACAGATGCCCTTCAGGCCCTTGCGGGAGCCGTCCAGCTTGGCGGCGAGGGCGGCGACCTGGTGCCAGGTGGGCCGTGCGGGCATGGTCAGCCCGGCGGCCTTGAGGAGGTCCTTGCGGTACATCAGGAAGGACGATTCGCCGTAGAAGGGCTCCGCGTAGATCTTGCCGTCGGCGGCGGTGAGGGAGGAGCGGACCGGCCGCAGGATGTCGTCCTGGTCGAACGCGGGGTCCTTGGCGGCCCGTTCACCGAGCGGGGAGAGCCAGCCGTTGCGGGCGTAGATGGGCGTCTCGTAGTTGCTGACGCTGGCCACGTCGTACTGCCCGGCCTGGCTGGAGAAGTCCTGGCTCATCTTGTCGCGCAGATCGTCCTCCGGCAGCACGGTGAAGTTGACCTTGATGCCGGTCTCCTTGGTGAAGTGCTCGGCGGTGAGCCTTTGCAGATCCACCATCTGCGGATTGTTGACCATCAGCACATTGATGGTGTGACTGCTGTCATTGCCCGCGTCGCCGGCCCCGCGGTAGCAGCCTGCGGTGGACAGTGCCAGGGCCACGGCGAGGGCGGTCAGCCCTATGGGGCGGCCGCCGCGGCCTGGTCCGGGGGATCGTGCTCTCACGGCTCGTACCTTTCGGGGGGACGGGGGATGGGAGATGGAGGATGGAGGATGTCGGGCAAATGCCGCGCAAGGGGTGGTTCCGGGGTGTACGACGCCGTCCTGCGGGTACGCCGGGGAGCCGTCCGACGGTCGGCGGTGCGGCCTTCGGCGGTGTGCTGTGGGGGATGTGGCGCCACGGTGCGGGCCGGTCGTCCGGGCGGCCCCGTCCCGGTCAGACCCTGAGCACCTGCGGCCCCAGGAGCGAATAGCGATGTGCCTCCGGCGCGGACAGCCCCGCATCGGTGACGATCGTGTCGAAGTCACCCACCTCGGCGAACCGGCAGAAGCTGCTGGCGCCGAACTTGCTGTGCACCCCGACCAGCACCCGCCGCCGGGAGGAGCGCACGGCCTGCTCCTTCACCTCGGCGACCGCCGGGTCCGGGGTGGTCAGACCGTGCTCCCGGGAGATGCCGTTCGCCCCCAGGAACGCCAGGTCGATCACGAACCGGGCGAGCATGTCCCGGGCCCAGGACCCCACCGTCGCCTGGGTCCCGGAGCGGACCCGCCCGCCGGCCAGCAGCACCGTGGTCGACTCGCAGGCCGCGACCAGCGAGGCGGTCCGCAGCGATGCGGTGATCACGGTCAGCGGGCGGTCGGCCGGCAGCAGCGTGGCGACCAGCTCAGGGGTGTAGCCCTCGTCGACGAACACCGTCTCGGCCTCGCCGACCAGCGCCGCGGCGGCCGCCGCGATCCGGCGCTTCTCGTCCACCTGCTGGGTCTCCCGCCGGGCCAGCGTGGTCTCGAACCCGGCGCTCTCGACCGGATACGCCGCGCCGTGGGTACGCCGGATCAGCCCCCGGCGCTCCAGCTCGCTCAGATCGCGCCGTACGGTCTCGCGGGCGACCCCGAACTCCGCCGCGGCATCGGCGACCTCGACCCGGCCGGACTGCCGGGCGAGCGCGAGGATGCGGTGCTGGCGTTCCTCGGCCCTCATGGGATCACTCCTGCTCGAATTCTGGCTGATTCCGGTTTCCGTTCGGTCACGGGACTGCCCGTTTCCGCCCGCATCAGGTTTATAGCAAGCGTGGCGGCGCGGAAGGC
Organism: Streptomyces sp. NRRL S-1813; assembly: GCF_000719605.1. Classification (NCBI taxonomy): domain Bacteria; kingdom Bacillati; phylum Actinomycetota; class Actinomycetes; order Kitasatosporales; family Streptomycetaceae; genus Streptomyces; species Streptomyces sp. NRRL S-1813. The sequence continues at coordinate 190,292 of NZ_JOHB01000010.1, read as the reverse complement.
TGCCCGCGACGGAGGAAAACCTGACCGTTTCTGCCCGCGCCGGAGCCCTGTCACCTTGGCCGGATGCACGAACGGGTGCCCGTAACGCCCTGGCGGCGGGCCCGTACGGGGTAACGGGGCGGGGCTTCCGGGGCGGCCCGTTGTGCGCCGGCGGGCCGCAGCGGTGGTGCGGCGAACGGCGGCGCTTAGTCTGGACGGCATGAGCTCGGAGATGCGGTCGTTGGCGGTCACTGCGATCGTGGAGGCGGAGGAGTGCGCGGTGCTGCGCGTCAGCGGAGACCTGGACCTCCGTACGGAGCAGGCATTTCTCGCCGAGGCACGGTCGGTGGTGTCGGCCGGCCACCGCTTCCTGGTGCTCGATCTGACCGCGCTGCGCTTCTGCGACTCGCGGGGGCTGAGCTGCCTGCTCGCCCTGGAATGGCTGTGCCGGCGCCTGGAGGGCAGGCTGATGCTGGCCTCGCTCGGCGTACGGATGCTGCGGCTGCTGGTCGGCACGCAGTCCCTCAGCGTCTTCTCGTGCTACCCCACCGTCGGCCATGCGCTGGCCACGGTTCCCGACGCCACCCGCCCGGAGTGGCCGCCGGTGGCAGAGGACCCGTCCATGGGAACGGACGACTCCTGAGGCCGGCGGACGGGCGACCGTGCGAGGTATCGGCTCCCGTCGTCACTCCGCCCTGCCGAGGTCCCGTACGAGCGTGGGCGAGGGACGCGGGATCTCGCCGAAATCCTCGTCGTCGCTGTCCACGGCGAGCCGGTTGATCACGTTCTCCAGAGTGCTCGGCAGGGTCGGGGCGAGCCCGCTGTGCCACTGGACGAGAAGGTTGTGGCGGGCGGCGTCCGGCAGCAGCTGCTTCTCGTCGAACGCGGCCGTGGACCGGCGCTCCTCGTCGGGCGCATGCGCGGCCTGCTCGCGCCAGTAGGCGGCGTCACGGTACTCGCCGTTGCGGCGGTGGGAGAGGTACAGGCAATAAGCAGCGGTCCGGCTGCCGGCGCCGGCCCCGAAGTGCCACCAGAAGTGCGCCGCGTCGTCGCGTCCGGTGATGTGCAGCAGACAGGCGAAGACCAGCGCGCCCTCGGGGTCGATGTGATGGTCGTCGACCAGCCGCTCCAGGCTCGCCGCGGCCGCCGCCGCGTTGACGACCAGCGCACAGGCCAGCTGGAGCTCGTGGGTGGCCTCGTCCCGGGCGCTGGGGTAGGTGGTGGGCGCGCCATGGCCGGGGCGGTCCGCCCGCAGCGCCGTCGGCGGACCGTCCGCCGCCGCTGCCCCGGCCCGGACGGCGGCGCCGAGACTGCCGAGCACCCCCGCGTCGTCGAGGTCACGGAAGCCGGCCAGATCGTCGATACCGGACACCGCCGCGGCGGCGCTGAGCAGTGTCTCGACGGTCTCCCGGCGGCCCGCGGGACAGATGTGCGACATGGTCAGTTCCCCCTGTGATTACCCTGATCGATACCGAGCGCCGCGGCGAGCTTGCGCTTGCCGCGGCTCGCATAGGAGCGGACGGTGACTTCGTCGACGCCGAGCAACGAGCCGATCTGCGCGTCGCTGTACCCGATGACATGGCGCAGCACGATCACGTCGCACTGCCGCTCGGGCAGCCGGGCGATCGCCGCATACAGCCCCAGCTGGCTCTCCAGCATGGCGAACTGCTGCTGGCACTCGCGCAGCAGAGCATGGGTGACCACGGCGAAGGCGGCGGTCTCGGTGAGCGCGGTGGGCTGCTGGTGGTCGTACAGCCACTCCACCACGCGTTCCTTGAGGACCGACCAGGCGTACGCCTCCACCGACGCCTGCCGCAGCGCATGCGGCCACAGCCGGCCGAGCTGTTCGTATGCCGCCCGGGTCACCTCACGGGCCGCGCTCTCGCTGCCGGTATGCAGATAGGCGTACGTCAGCCACTTCCGTGCATGCGTCGCCAGGAACGCCTCGAAGGTGATCGACAGCTGGCGGTCGAGCGGGTCCGGCGCGACGGCCGGGAGCGAACTGCGGGGGAGTGGCGCTAACTCCGTGGTACGGACATGCGCGGGGGCGCACGCCGGTAGCAATCGGTCCCGGTCTGCGCTCACGAGCCGCCCTCGTTCCGTTTTCCGTGCACCGAGCCGGGCGCCGAAGCGCCGATGGCAGCGGGAGGGCGCTTTGCCCTCACCCTCCAATGAACCGGAAAGTGAGCCCGTTTGTGGCATCGGGAGGGCAAAATCTGCCGCTGCGTATTCATATGACTACGCGTGACTGTGGCATGTGACCGCCCCTGGCCGCGGCAGGGCCGACCGTCAGAAACCCCGCGGGGCGTGCTCCGGCATGATCCGGGGTGAACGGGGCAGGGCTCCAACAGCCGGGCGCACGGCGGCGGTTGACGCGCCTCCTGGAGTGCGCGGCTTGTGAGGGGCCGGCACCGCACGCCGGGGCGGAGCGCCGTACTGGGGAGGCAGCAGACGATGAGCGAGCACGAGTCCGTGGTGGACCTCCAGCTGGACCGGGCCCACTCGTCCCGTATCTATGACTACTTCCTGGGCGGCAAGACCAACTTCCTGGCCGACCGGATGGCCGCCGGAGCCGTGCTGGGCGCCTTCCCCGCCGCCCTGGTCGCCGCCCGCATCAACCGCGAGTTCATGCACCGCGCCACCCGCGTCCTCGCCGCATCCGGCATCCGGCAGTTCCTCGACATCGGCACGGGCATCCCCACCCCGCCCAACCTCCACGACATCGCCCAGGGCATCGCCGGCGACGCCCGGGTCGTCTACACCGACAACGACCCGATCGTCCTCGCGCACGCCGCGGCCCTCCTGCTCAGCACCCCCGAGGGGCGCACCGCCTACGTCCAGGCCGATGTCACCGACCCGGCCGGCATCCTCAAGGCCCCCCAGCTCCTCGACACCCTCGACCTGAACCGCCCGGTCGCGCTCAGCCTGAACGCCCTGATGCACTTCGTCCCCGACGACGGCGAGGACCGCGCCCACACCATCGTCGAGACCCTCAAGGCCGCGCTCCCCAGTGGCAGCACCCTCGCGATGAGCCATGCGACACCGGATTTCAGCCCCGAGGCGATGAACAAGATCATCAAGATCTACGGCGACGCGGGCACCCGGCTCCAGTTCCGCTCCCACCCCGAATTCCTGCGCTTCTTCGACGGCTGGGAGCTGCTGGAACCGGGCGTCACCCTCTCCCACCAGTGGCGTCCCGACCGTCCCGAGGACGCCACCCATGTCACCGACGCGGAGGCCGCCTGCTACGCGGGCGTCGCCCGCAAGCCCTGAGCGGGGCGGGAAGCCGGCGGCCTCTCGCACGCCGTCCTCACTCCTTGCGGTAGCCGTGCGCCTCCCCGGCCGCGGCCGCGACCGCGTCCAGATCCGCCCCGGTCGCCGCGGTGAGCACGGCGGCCACCGCGCCCTCCACCAAGGGGGCGTCCACCAGCCGTGCGCCCTCGGGGAGTTCATCGCCCTCGGCGATCAGGGCCTTGACGGTCAGTACGGCGCTGCCCAGGTCGACCAGGACCGCCACGCCCGCCCCACGGTCCACCGTCCGTGCCGCCTTGGTGATCAGCTCCGCACTCGTCCCCAGCCCGCCGTCCGGCGTACCGCCCGCGGCGGCCACCGGCACCGTGTCGCCGCTTCCGGCCAGCCCGATCGCCAGCGCCGCCACGGATTCCGCGACCGGCCCGCTGTGCGACACCAGGACCACTCCGACCGGCGAACCCTCGCCGTCGGCCGCGCCGTCCGTCGTCCGCGCGCTCACTTCGCCACCTCCGCGAGCGCCGCGAACAGCAGCGCCGACGATGTCGCCCCCGGGTCCTGATGCCCGATGCTGCGCTCCCCGAGATAACTCGCCCGGCCCTTCCTGGCCTGCATCGGTACGGTCGCCACCGCGCCCTGCTCGGCCGCCTCGGCCGCCGCGTCGAAGGAGGTCGCCAGCGCCTCGACCCCCGGCACCAGCGCATCGAGCATCGTCTTGTCACCCGGCGCCGAGCCGCCGAGCTGTCCCACCGCCTCCACCCCGGCAGCCAGCCCCGACCGCAGCTCCTGCGCCGACACCTGCGGCGCCTCGCCCAGCGCCTTGCCGGCGCGCCGCAGCATCGTCCCGTACAGCGGTCCGGACGCCCCGCCCACAGTGGAGATCAACTGCCGTCCGGCGGCGGTCAGCACCGCACCGGGCGTGGCCGGCGGTTCCGCCTCCACCATCTTGACCACGGCCGTGAAGCCGCGCTGCATGTTCCTTCCGTGGTCGGCGTCACCGATGGGCGAGTCCAGCTCGGTGAGCCGGTCGGCCTCCCGGTCGATGACGGCGGCGGCCGCCGTCATCCAGCGTACGAAGAACGCGGCATCCAGCACCGTTTCGGACACGGAATACTCTCCTTGGTTGTTCGGGCACTGAGCAGGAAAGCGGGACGGGGGCGGCTACGGGGAGCCGCTACGGGTCCGGCCAGGGAGACGGAAGCTGTTGTCACCGCCCCCAGCGGAGCCCGGCTGTCTGCACCGGCGCGTCCCACAGTCGCAGCAGTTCCCCGTCGACCTGGCACAGCGTCACCGAGCAGCCCGCCATGTCCAGCGACGTCACATAGTTCCCGACGAGCGTGCGGGCCACCGCCACGCCCCGCTCGTCGAGCACCCGGCGGACCTCCGCATTGAATCCGTACAGCTCCAGCAGCGGGGTCGCCCCCATGCCGTTGACCAGTACCAGTACCGGCAGCCTCGGATCCAGGTCCTCCAGAATCGCGTTCACCGTGAAGTCCGCGATCTCGCGCGAGGTCATCATCGCGCGACGCTCCCGCCCCGGCTCGCCGTGAATCCCGACCCCCAACTCCAGCTCCCCGGCCGGGAGATCGAATGTCGGGCTGCCCTTCGCCGGGGTCGTGCAGGCACTCAGCGCCACACCGAAGCTGCGCGACGACTCCACGACCTGCCGGGCCAGCGCCTCCACCCGCTCCAGCGGCATGCCCTCCTCGGCCGCGGCACCGGCGATCTTCTCCACGAAGAGCGTCGCCCCGGTGCCGCGCCGCCCCGCCGTGAACGTCGAGTCGGTCACCGCGACATCGTCATTGACGAGCACGCTGGCCACCTGCACGCCTTCGTCCTCCGCCAGCTCCGCCGCCATCTGGAAGTTGAGCACGTCCCCCGTGTAGTTCTTCACGATGAACAACACGCCGTGGCCACTGTCGACGGCCGCGGCGGCACGCACCATCTGATCGGGCACCGGCGAGGTGAAGACCTCGCCCGGACATGCGGCATCCAGCATCCCGGGCCCGACGAACCCCCCGTGCAGCGGCTCGTGCCCGCTGCCGCCCCCGGACAACAGCGCCACCTTCCCCTCCACCGGCGCATCCCGTCGCACGATCACCCGGTTCTCGGCATCCACCACCAATTCGGGGTGCGCCGCGGCCATCCCGCGCAGCGCGTCGGTGACCACACTCTCGGCGACGTTGATCAGCATCTTCATGGGTACCTCCTGGGGAGCTCGGCAGTCGGGCCTCCGACCTGTGTATTCCCAGGCCGGAGTGGGTGTGGCCCTTTTTTGATCTTGGCGGTCTCTGGCGGTCGGGGGCCGGCGGGGCTGATGCTGACCTCATACCGACTTTGCTGATGGGTTGTCAGGTACGTTCGACGGCGCCTCGGACGTGCCTGGACCCGGTGGTTCCAGTATCGGACCGTGAGTGCACCGGCGGCATCGTTACGCACTGTTGTTGCCCTGCTCCGTGTGGTGTTCTCCTTGGAGTCGCGACGGGTGGACCGTGCCGACGGCCATGCCCCCTGGATGTGCACCTGCTGCTCTCCGGCCGCTCCGCTCCGTAGCGCAAGGTCCACCGGCTCGGCTGCTCGCGGACCACCCTGACGTGCCTTCGCTGCTTCCCACATCCGGTGTCGGGTAAAACCCCTCGGTGGATCATCGTCCTGCCCGCGCCGATATCGCGCTGCGCCGTCGTCGGTGGGTGCGAGCCGCCGAGGCTGTAGCGGGTGATGTTGCGGCGAAGCAGGTCGTGGGCGGAGGCGGGGGTGTGGCGGAGCCGCGCAGGGCGAGCCTTGGCGAGGACGACGACGGAGCGGCCTTCGGGGGGCTCGTGGTGAGGGAGGAGAACCGGGCGGCATCCGCGAGCTGGAGTTCGTCCATACCCGGGAGGATCAACACGAGGGCCGTAGAGATGAGTCCGCACACGCGAGAGCCCCCCACCGGTGCGCGGTGCGGGGTTCTCGGTCCGGGAGTGCCACGGTCGCTACGCGTCCGTGGAATCCGGGGAGTTGAGGGCGAGGGCTCCGGCGGGGCAGAGGCCGACGGCCATCCGGGCGGCGGCCCGGTGCTCGGGGGCCGGTGCGGGGTGGCGGAGCACCACCAGGCCTTCTTCGTCGTCCTGGTCGAAGACCTCGGGGGCCGTCAGGGCGCACATTCCGGCGCCGGCGCAGCGGTCACGGTCGACGCTGAGACGCAGCGGTTCCTCGGGGCTGTCCATGGGGCCGTTCATGGGGGCTACTCCTTGTCCCAGGTGACGGGCAGGCTGACCACGCCGTAGATGTTGGAACGGTCGCGGAGCGGCACCTCCTGTGGCGGCACCGCGAGGCGCAGGGTGGGGAAGCGGGCGAAGAGCGCCGGGAACGCGACGGTCATCTCGACGCGGGCGAGCTGCTGGCCCAGGCACTGGTGGGCGCCGTGGCCGAAGGCCAGGTGTCCGGTGGCCTTGCGGTGGATGTCGAGCCGGTCGGGGCCGGGGAACTTGTGCGGGTCGCGGTTGGTGGCCTGCACGGAAACGGTCACCGTCTCGCCCGCCCTGATGAGCCGGCCCTCCACCTCGACGTCCTCGAGCGCCGAGCGCAGCAGCGGGTCGGCCACGCTGAGGTAGCGCAGCAGCTCCTCCACGGTCTGTCCGGCGAGGCCCGGGTCGGCGCGCAGGGCGTCCAGCTGGTCGGGATTGCTGAGCAGGGCGAAGGTGCCGAGGCCGATCATGTTCGCGGTGGTGTCGAGTCCGGCGGCGAGCAGCATCCCGCCGATTCCGGCCAGCTCCTCGTCGGTGAGGTCGGAGGTGGTCAGATCGCTGAGCAGGTCGTCGGTGGGCTCGGCGCGCTTGGCGAGGACGAGTTCGCCCAGGAACTGGAACAGTGCCGTATAGGCCTCGCCCTTACTCTCCGCATCCGCCGTCTGGTCGAAGAGGGTCGCCACCTGACTCTGGAAGCGCTCCCGGTCGGCGTAGGGCACGCCGAGCAGCTCACATATCATGAGCGCGGGCACGGGCTGCGCAAAAGCCGTCACTAAGTCGACCTTGGGCCCGGCCTGCTCCATGGCGTCCAGGCACTCGGTGGTGAAGTGCTCGACGCGCTCGGTGAGTTGGCGCATGCGGCGGACGGTGAACTTACCGGTGAGCAGGCGCCGGTAGCGGGTGTGCTCGGGGGCGTCGAGGCCGATGATGTCGCCGACCGGCGCCGGCGGGATCTCCCCCGGCACGCCCGCTATCGGCTCCGGCAGATGCAGGAGTTCGTAGCGTGAGCTGAAGCGCGGGTCGGCCAGGATCGCGCGGGCGGCGGCGTGTCCGGTGACCAGCCGGCCCAGGTGTCCGTCGGCGTAGCGCATGCGGCGCAGCGGCTTGTCGCTCAGGGCGGTGAGTTCGGCGGGCGGGTCGAAGGGGCAGCCGGTGCGCCGGTCGGTGGGCAGAGTGGCCGGCTCATCGGCAGTGGTGGTGCCGGCGGCCGTCGGGTCGTACGACATGGAGTCCTCCTGCGGTCGTGGGGTGAGGTGTAGCTGGTGCACATCGGTGAAGTGGTGTGAGAAGAGCGGCGGTTACCGCTTGGCGCCGGCCTTGAAGGTGCGGCGCGCCCACACATAGCCGGCCAGGGCGAGTGCCACGCACCAGGCGAGGCCGATGGCCGCGCTGGATCCGATCTCGGTGCCGAGCCACAGACCGCGCAGGGTCTCGATGATCGGGGTGAAGGGCTGGTACTCGGCGAACCAGCGCAGGCCGGTGGGCATGGACTCGGTCGGCACGATGGCGCTGCCGACGAACGGCAGGAACGTCAGCGGCATCGGGATGTTGCTGGCGGTCTCCACGTTCTTGGCGACCAGGCCGATGCCCGCGGAGAGCCAGGTGAGCGCGAGCGTGAGCAGGGTGAGCAGGCCGATGGCGGCGACCCACTCCAAGGGCGTTGCGCTGGGGCGGAAGCCCATCAGGAGGGCGATGCCGATGACGAGCGTGATGCTGGTCATCGTCTGGATCACGCTGCCGACGACATGGCCGGTCAGGAACGAGGCCCGGGAGATCGGCATCGTACGGAAGCGGTTGACGATGCCCTCGGTCTTGTCGACGCACACGCTGATGGCGGTGGTCAGGGCGCCGGAGGTGGCGGCCATCAGGATGATGCCGGGCGCCAGGTAGTCGATGTACTCGCCGCTGCCGGTGGGCAGGCCGCTGATGCCGCTGCCCAGGGCGCTGCCGAACACGTAGTTGAACAGCAGCAGCATCACCACGGGCATCGCGACGACGGTGACCGTCAGGGACGGGTAGCGCAGCGCCTTCTTGAGGTTGCGCCGCAGCATCGTCCTGGAGTCTTTGGCGGCGTAGGACATGGTGGCCATCAGGCGTTCTCCTCGGTCGGTGCGACGGTGTCGGCGGGGCGGGGCCGGCCGGTGAGGGTCAGGAAGACGTCGTCGAGGTCGGGGGTGTGCACGGTGAGCGACTCGGCCCGGACGCCGGTGGACTCCAGGGTGTCGAGGACGGCCCGCAGGCTGGGGAGGGAGCCGTCGCCGGGGATCTGCAAGGTGAGGGCGTCCTCGTCGCGCGTGGCGCTCGGGAAGATGCCCGCGGCGGTGTCCAGACCCTGGGCGTCGGCGAACCGCACCCGGATGTGGCCGCCGGGGATGCGCTGCTTCAGCTCGTCGGCGGTGCCCTCGGCGATCAGCCTGCCGTGGTCCAACACGGCGATGCGGTCGGCGAGTTTGTCGGCCTCGTCGAGGTACTGGGTGGTCAGGAAGATGGTCACACCGTCGTCGGCGACGAGGTCCCGGATGATCTCCCACATGGTCCGCCGGCTGCGCGGGTCGAGTCCCGTGGTGGGCTCGTCGAGGAAGATGATCCGCGGATCGCCGACCAGGGTCATCGCCAGGTCCAGCTTGCGCCGCATACCGCCGGAGAAGGTGACGGCGGTCTTGCCCGCCACCTCGGACAGGTCGAAGCGGCGCAGCAGCTCCTTGGCCCGCCGCTTGCCCTCGCGGCGGTCGAGGTGGTGCAGATCCGCCATGAGGAGCAGGTTCTCCTCGGCGGTCAGCAGATTGTCGACGGCCGAGAACTGGCCGGTGACGCCGATCGCGGAGCGCACCGCGTCGGCGTCCCGGGTCAGATGGCGGCCCGCGACCCAGGCCTCGCCCGCGTCGGCGCCGATGAGCGTGGAAAGGATCTCCACCGTGGTGGTCTTGCCGGCGCCGTTCGGCCCGAGCAGGGCGAAGACGGTGCCTTCGGCGATGCTCAGGTCGATGCCGTCGAGCACGAGCTTGTCGCCGTAGGACTTGCGCAGTCCGGTGGCGGTGATCGCCGATGCCGAGGTGTTCGCGGCGGTCGGCGCGGATGTCCGGGTGACAGTCATGCCGCTTTCCTTTCGCGGGTGGAGAGTTGGTGGCAGGCCGGGTCAGGCGCGGCGGATGATGATGTCGCCGACCGCGGTCCGCGCGTGCACCTCGACGGTCTCGTCGGATTCCTGGGGCCCGGTGGCGGAGCCGAGCGAGTTGCGTACCGTGCCGAACTTGGGGTTCAGGTCGAGCCAGGCGGCGGTGCCCTCGTGGATGCCCACTTCGAGGTCGCCGAGGGAGGTGCGCAGGTCGATACGGCCGCGGCTGACGTCGCCGACGCGGATGCCGCTTGCGGAGGAGGCGGCATCGACCCCGGCGTGGGCGACGCCGATCTCGATCCGGCCGTTGGCGGACTTGGCGTCGACGCTGCTGTGCGCGATGCCGATGGAGATGTCGCCGTTGGCCGCGTTGGTCTTCAGACCGCCGGTGACCTCGCCGATCTCGGTCGCGCCGTTGCTGTTCTTGACGGTCGCCGTGCCGTCGACCGTGCCGACCTCGACCCGGCCCGAGCCGATGACTTCGGTGTCACCGGTCGAGCGGGCCAGGCGGATGTCGCCGGTGCCGGTCTTGAGGTGGGCGCCCGCGACCTCGTCGACCTGGAGGTCGCCGAGCCCGGTCTTGAGCGTGACTTTCCCGAGGCGGCCTTCGCAGTGGAAGCTGCCCATGCCCGTGGTGCCCTGGACCTCGGATCCGGCGGGCAGTTCGATGCTCACCTCGATGGCGCCCGGCTTGCCCCACAGGGACCGCTTCTTGGGTGTCTTGACCGTGAGGCGGCCGCCCGAGCAGCTGACCTGGGTCTGCTGTACGGCGCGTACGTCGTTGTCGTCGGAACCGTTGCGCGGCAGCACCTCGACGACCGTGTCGGTGCGCTTGCCGGCGGAGATGCGGGCGGTGCCGGCTTCCAACTCAAGGGTGGCGACGATCGGTTCCGGGGTCTCGAAAGTAGGCATGGTTGTTCCGTCCTCTTGGCTTGGGTGGTTGATCCCGCGGGTGAGGCGGGTGATGCGGGACGTCGGCGGGATCGGCGATCCGCCGGTGAAAGTGGGGTTGGGCCCAGGGCCTGTCTTCAAAGTCCCGTCGTTCGCCCGTAGGGCGGGCCTCGCGGCGTCTGGTGCGTGCGATCGCAAGGCGGAGGGTCGTCCCGGTACCGGGTGTACCGGGATGATCCCGACAACGCCGCGAGCGGGCGTGCCGGACGCCGCGAGGCAGACGGGACTTTGAAGACAGGCCCTAGGGCCTAGCGGACCCAGCCGGTGAAGCCCCGGCCGCCCGAGTCCTTGCCGCGGCCCGGCGGGCTTGCGTGCCGCCCGCCGTCGAGGGCCGTGGACACGGCCCGCACCAGCCAGGCGTTGACCGACAGGCCCTCCGCTGCCGCGGCGCTCTCGGCGCGGGCCTTGAGGTGGGCGGGGAGGCGGAAGTTGATCCGCGCCATGGTGCCGTCGTCGGCGTCCGCGGGCGGCGGTGGCGGCGCGGGCGCGGCAGGGGCCGCGACCGGCTCCTGCGTGTCCTGGAACGGCTCGGATGCGGGCGGCGGCGTCACCACGAACTCGGGGTCGAGTCCGCGCAGTCGCACGTCGACCGAGCCGGGCGCCAGCTCCCGGGTGACCTCGCCCATGGCGGCGGACAGTGCGTTGAGGAGGGTGAGGCGGGTGGCGGATTCCAGGGGGGCGGTGAGCCGCTCCGCGAGGGCGCGGGCGTCGTCGCCGCCGGCGTCCGCGGCGACGGCGAGTTCTTGCCGGAGGTTGTCGACGTAGGGCGTGAGGTCCATGACGCCATCATGGCACATGAGTGGTGCCATGGCGAGCCAGAATGGCTCCTTTTTGGCGCACAGGGCTCTGATCTGGGATTTCTTCTCGCAATGGCGTGTCGTGGCACCGTGCTGGCGACCGGGCGGCCGGTGATGGTGCCGCGATGACGCCATGGTGGCACCATCGCAGGGGATGGATCTGGCGTCACCGAGCCGCGGCCTGAAATCAGTCCCACGGACCCGTGCGGTCACAGCACCAACAGTCGAGCGGGCAGGAAGAAATGCCGGACAGGTGGTCCTGCTGCCGGAGGGAACCTCAACGCCGCGCGTGGCGGATCTTCAACCGTCCGAACCCCATGGATCCAGAGATCAGGATCCTCGGCCCTCCGGGGCTGGAGCGCCGCCGGGGCTTGTAGAGCGTGTCCTTCCACCCGGTGCGCAGAGCGTCGAGGTCGACGATCGCGTCGCGAGGAACCGTGATCTTTGCCCTGCCGCTGCCGAGTTGCAACTCGATGTCGACAACCGGATGCTCGATGACCGCCCGGGACAGGTCCAGGTGCACCCTTCCGAATGCGGACGCAACCTTGAGGGTCCGAGGCACCCGCCATGCGCCGCGCCGCTTGATCCGTCCGCCCGCGGCGGCGATCGTGGACGTGGTGCCCGCTTTCTCCTCCGGGAGCGAGGCCAGAGCCGACACGAGCTCGCTGTGCGTCTCGGCGGTGAGCACTTGATGGAGGCGTTCGTCCAAGTCCTCGTGCGAGATGTGCCCTTCGGTGTACGCCTGCTGTAGGCGCTGCACGGCCGTGTCGCGGTCGTCTTCGCTGATCACTGGCGGCTGGTCTTCCGGCAGAGCGGTCACCTTCTCACTCTACTGCCGTGCCGACGAGGCGAACACGCCAAGGCCCGTAGCGGGCCGGGGATTTGATGGTGGCTGACCACTCGTCGGCGGTGGCATGGGCGTCCGCGGCGGCGGTACCTCCGGTGATCCGGCCACGGGTATGCGCCGGCCCCGGGTCGGCTGTGCACGCGGCAAAGACGCATGGAGCGTCGGGGCGGGCGTCAGGCCATCCAGAAGAAGACCGCCGTCATCCGCTTCTCCAGCAGGGTGGTGCCCCAGTAACGGGTCGCCGTGTGGATCAGGTTGGCGGAGTGGAGCAGCAGGCGGTTGGCGCGGTGCGGGATGCGGACGTCCTCGATGAAGGAGTCCGGCGTGACGAAGCGGGTGCCGAGGGCGTCGACCAGGTTGTTGTGCGGAGGAGCCACCTGGTTGCCGCCGAGGGTGCCGCCCGGCAGGCTCTGCCGGCAGAAGCTGGTTCCGCAATCCTTGGGAACCAGGGGTTGGGGTAGAGCACAGCCGCGTACCGGCAGAGGTTCCGGGAATCGGTGTGCGGGCGGGGCTCACACTCGCCCTCGCCGACGACCTGGACGCAGTTGTGGTGGAAGGTACCGCCGCCCGCGGGGCGTTCGGCCCAGAACTTCGGAGCGCCGGTCGCCCTTCGTCAAGGGTTCCTCATCCCGTGGTTGACCCTCCGCGCGGCGGTGGTGTGACTGACCTGGAAACCTTCCGCTGCCCGGTGAAGTGTCCGGACCAGGCGCGACAAGAGGGTTGCTCGCCTTGCCCCCAAGATGGCCTGGGAACCCCACAACCCGACCGCAACACACACCAGCTCAGTGCAGACCACCGCGCGAGGGGGAACACAGCCGGGCCGGGGGCATGGCAACGTGACCTGGCTGTCCAGCTCAGTCCGCGTTGCCGGAGACGGCGTTCATATCGAGGCCCCAGTCCAGTTGGAGGGCCAGGGTGTCGTCGCCGGGACGCTGAGGCGACGGTGCCCGGCCGGTGCGCGGAGGGGTGCGGGTGCCGCGGGAGATCTCTCCGCTGGCGGTGATGTTGTGCTCCACGCGTGGGCGACGGCATGCCTCGTAGAGTGAGAGGGCGCTGTCCACATCGGGCGTGTCCCGCAGGGACTTGGCGAGGATGACGGCGTCCTCCAAGGCCATCGAGGCCCCTTGCCCCGTCGCCGGTGAAGCCGCGTGCGCTGCGTCACCGACGATCAGCGTGCGCCCGGAGCGCCAGGGGGTTCCGAGCGGGATCTCGGTGGCGTTGGTGGCCATGATGCCGTCGGTGGAGGCCGCGACGATGCCCGCAGCGGGGGTGGCGTCGTGGCGCAGCAACTCGACGAGCTGCTCCCGCCAACGGGAGGGCGCGGGGTGTGCGAGTTCATCGGCGGGGATGGCTTGACCGGCGACGCGGGCGAACCAGTACGCCTCCCCGTCCGGCGAGACCGCACAGCCGAAGGCAGCGGTGCTGCCCCGCACCATGGTGATGTGCCCCATCTCCTCCGCCACCGGGGCGCTGCGCGTGTAGCCGTAGAAGACGCTCTGCCCTGCGTAGACGGGCTCTGCGCCGGGGGCGATCGACCGCCGGATGATCGAGTTCAGGCCGTCTGCGCCGACGAGCAGATCACCGGTTGCGACGCTGCCGTCGGCAAAGCGCGCGGTCACCTCGTCCGGGCCGTTCTCCACGGACACCAGTCGCGCCCCGTGCGACAGCCCGATTCCCCGGCGGATGACCTCGGCCTGCAAGGCAGCGCTCAACTCGCCACGGCGCAGGCACCGGTACCGCAGGAGCGCGTCATCGGCCTCCCCCAAGGGGACATGGGCCACCTCACCACCCTGGTCGTCGAGAACACGCATCGAGCGCAGCGGAAAACCGAGCGCGGTGACCGCATCCGAGGCGTCGAGCTGCGCCAGCGCGCGCATTCCGTTGCTCGCCAAGGTCAGGAACGCCCCGATGTCCCCGGCCGTGTCGGGATGCGCCTCGTGCACGGCGACGTCGAATCCTGCCTTGTGCAGGGCCAGCGCGGTCGCCGCACCGGCGATCCCGCCGCCGATGACCAGTATCCGTGTCACATGCCACTCCGCTCTTCTGTCAGGTCCCCTCGGGCGTCCAGGCCAATGATGTACCCGGTCGCCCCGGTGTTTGAGGATTCAGGCGGCGATGCTCACTTCTGGTCTCCTGCCACCGTGAGTCTCTCCGGCCCGCTGACGACTTGGGCGCGCGGACGGTCGCGGATGACGGACAGTTCGCGGCGGCGGAGCGGAACGTCGGCGTGGTTCGGGTGTGGTGGCTGTCCGCGGCGAAGAGGGGATGCGCGGTCAGCATCCCGGCGGCACCGCCGAACGGGCGGTCTCCGGTTCGTAGTTGCCCGGCGACCAGCCCTGCGGCAGAGGCGCCGGACCTGGTCCTGACCTGCCGTGTGGCGATGTGCCCGCCGTGCTAGCGGACGGTAGGGGGCGGGGATGAACACATCGAGAGCCGGAGCGGGTTCCTCTGTGCACCAAGCGGATGGGGCGCCGGTGAGGGTCCGGCCGCATGTCCCGGCCGTGGAGCCGGCGGCGCGGGGTCGTCGCCGTGCTCGGCCAGCCACTGAACCAGTGCATGACGCTCGAACTGAGCCCGGATGAGCCGGTAGGTGACGTCGCGGCGGGCCCTGGAGGCCTGCCGGGCACGATCGGTCGCCCACATCAGTACCCGTGCGGCGGTTTCGTGGTCGAGCTCCCCGGTCGACCACCACTTCTCCCATGCCCGCTCAGCCGAACCCTTCGCCTCGGGGGCGCCGAGCCGCGACACGGCCTCGTCCCGGCGCTCCTCCAGATAGCGACCGATGAGCTTTCGGGCCAATGCCTCGTCTGCCATGGCCACCTCCGTCGGTCGCCCGTGCGTCAGCCTCCACCGGCACGCATGCCAAGCCACGGGTCAACCGGCCCGGGGCGTCGACCGGACCATCCGTGACCGTCCGTGACGACCCGGAACGCCCGTGACGACTCGGAACGCCCCGCAGAGCCCGTGAGTAGAGGCCTTTCCTCCCATGGTCGCACTCGGTGAGGGAGGACGTTCGCACCAGGAAGCCACGCTCGGGCGCGGGCTGCGTACGGAGAGTGAGTGGGGCCGAGGGCGGCCACCCCCTCTGCCTGGCCGGGTTACACCGCGCGGCCATCGTCCTCCGGTTCACTCGACGACCCGGACGAAAGTTCCCGGTCCCGGTCGAGCACCCTGAGCAGCTGTTCGGCGAACTCCCGGGGATATTCGGTGCATCCGACGTGGCCACCGGGGAATTCGACGGCCGGACGGCCCAGTAGTGCTGCCAGCCGGGTGGCCGGTCCGTACAGCGGCTCCTGGGTACGGGAATCGCGCCCCACCGCGAGGACCAGTTGGTGGGCGGCGGCGCGCAGCGCCGGGAGGTCCGGGGTGGTCGCGGTGAACGGGCACAGTATGTGCTCCAGGAAGACCGGGAGGTTGGCGTGCATGCGGGCCGCCATCTCCTGGATTTCGGGCGGCAGTTCCGTCGCCGGCTCCGCGGGCCGGCCGCCGAGACCCTCGCTGAACCGGGCCATTGCGGGACCCGCGCCGTGCATACGGAACGTCTCGCGCACCTCGGCGAAGAGAGCACGGTGCGGGGCGGGATCGTCCAGGAGCTCCACCAGCGGCGGCTCGTGCGCGACCACCCGGCGCAGTTGCCCGGGATGCCGGGCCAGCAGGTCGAGGGCGACGACGGCGCCCGAGCTGCTGCCCAGGACGCAGGCATCCCCGTCCGGTGCCAGCGCGGAGAGCAGCCGGTGGGCGTCGTTGCTCCACACCTCCACCCGCTGGTCGGCCAGTGGTTCTTCGAGGGAGCTGCGGGAGAGTCCGCGTGGATCGTAGGAGACCACGGTGTACCGGGAGGCCAGGTCCGGCGCCATGCCCTCGTACACACCGGCGTCGGCGGCGCCGCCCGGTATCAGCAGCAGTACGGGGCCGCTGCCGCGCTTCTCGTAGCGCAGGGTGGCTCCGGGAACCGTGAGGGTGCCGGTCGTGGGTGGGGGCATCACTTGCTCCGATCGGGTCGGGCGGGCCAGTTCTCCAGGAGCACATGGAGCGCCTCGAGCGAGCGCGTCCAGGACTCCTGCACGTCTCGGGGGTGTCCGAAGCCGCCGCTGAGTTCCAGGTGGATGTAGCCGTGAAAGGTGCTGCGCAGCATCCGTGCCGCGTCGGTGAGGTCCGGCTCGGTGAGGCCGTAGGCGCGCAGCATGCCGTAGGTCAGCTCGACGCTGCGGCGGAGTCCCGCGGAGTCGGCGACCTCCTCGGGGGAGAACCCCATCTGGCTCACCGCGTAGCGGCCGGGGTGGTCCAGCGCGTACCGCCGGTAGGTGTCGGCGAAGGCGATGAGCGCGTCCTTGCCCGCCCGCCCCGCCACGGCGGAGCCGATGCGGTCGGTCATCTCGACGGAAGCCAGCAGGGCGATGCGTACGCGCAGGTCCCGCAGGTTCTTCACATGTGAGTAGAGGCTCGCGTCCCTGACGCCCAAGCGCCTCGCCAGAGCGGACACCGTGAGCCCGTCGGGCCCGGCCTCGTCCGCCAACTCCGCGGCCGCCTCCGTCACTTTGGCCGCAGTAAGGCCCGCGCGCACCATCTGGCACCTCCGTACACGTCAGCCCAGGCTTACGATCTATAACCTAGAACCTCTAGGCATTAAACTAGCATAGTTAGGAAGTTGAGTCAGGAAGTTTCCCGGCCCGGCTTGAGGCGCGCAGGGCTACGGGGAAATCGCCGGTCGCGGCGTGGCCGGCACCTGCCGAGAAGAGGAGATCCTGTGTTTCACGCACCGCACCTCCACGCACCGCACCTCCGCGTTTCCGGGCCGGCCGGGGACCTCGCCGTGGCGGACCACGGTGGTGACGGCCCGGACGTCGTGCTCTGTCACGGTGCGAACCGCACCCTGCTCGACTGGGAGCGCCTGCGGCCGCATCTGACCGGTATGCGGCTGGTCTCCTATGACCTGTTCCCTCCAGCCACTGGAGGACGGCCGCTACCGGCGCAAGCCCGCCGCATCGGCACAAGCGGCGCTGATGGAGCCGCTGGAGGGCTGGGACACCTTCACCCGCCGTGCGCGAGGCGGCCTGTCCCACGCTCCTCGTGCTGGGTGGGCGGACACCGCTGCTGGACCGGCTGCCCGCGCCCTTCCGGGAGCTGAACGAGGCACTGGTGGCCGGAGTGCGGAACGGGCTCGAAGCGCTACGGGAAGACGGTCCGCCGGGTCTGCGCATCGCCCGGGTGCGGGAGGCCGGGCACATGCTGCACCTCCAGGCACCGGAAGAAGTCGGCCGCCTCGTACGGGACTTCCTCCTGCCATGAGCCCGGTCGGCGAGCCGGTACGCCGGCCTTGCCGTGCGGAAGCCGGGACAACCGGTGACCGGGGGAGCGGGTGTCCTACCGTGGGGCGCCATGAAGGTGCTGATCATCGGCGGCAGCGGGTTCCTGGGGACGGAACTCGTGCGCCAGGCGAAGGCCGCGGGCTGGGAGACGGCCGCGACCTACTGTTCCCGGCCCGGCAGCCTTCCCGGAGCCGCGTGGCACCGGCTCGACCTTCGCGCCCCCGGGCAGGTCGACGAGGTACTGGCCGCGGTCGCCCCCGCTGCCGTCATCAACGCCACGAGCGGAGGGAGCGACTGGGCGGTCACCGCCGACGGCTCGATCCGCGTGGCGATGGCCGCGGCGCAACGCGGTTGCCGCCTGGTCCACGTCTCCAGCGACGCGGTGTTCTCCGGCTCCCGGGTGCACTACGACGAGATGTGCCTGCCCGACCCGGTCACCCCGTATGGCGCGGCAAAGGCCACCGCCGAGACCGCTGTGCGGCTGCTTGCGCCGACCGCTGCGGTCGCCCGCACCTCGTTGATCATCGGGCACGGCGGATCCGGGCACGAGCGCATGGTCCACGCCCTGGCTGCCGACCCACACGACGGCGTCCTGTTCACCGACGACATCCGCTGCCCGGTGCATGTCGAAGATCTGGCCTCCGCGCTGCGGGAGCTCGCGGTGTCCGACCGTGCCGGGATGTTCCACGTCGCCGGAGCGGACGCCCTCAGCCGTCACGAACTCGGCGTTCTCATCGCCCGGCGCGACGGGATCGACGGCACCCGGCTGCCGGCCGGGCGCCGGGCCGACACCCTCATCCCCGGGGCCCTCGACGTCCGCCTCGACAGCAGCGTCACACAGGGGCGCGTCCGCACCCGGCTGCGTGGAGCCCGGGAGTTCCTCCGAGCCCGGTAGGGCGGAAGGCGAGCCCGGCAGTCCGAAGGACCGGTGCCGCGCTACCGCGCCACCGGCCCTTCGGACGGAGAACGTCCAGGCCGGCCGGTACGGGCCGGCCCGGACGTCATGATCAGACGAGGTCGAACCGGTCCAGGTTCATCACCTTGTGCCACGCCGCGACGAAGTCGTTCACGAACTTCTCCTTCGCGTCGTCGCTCGCGTAGACCTCCGCGACCGCGCGCAGCTCGGAGTTCGAGCCGAAGACGAGGTCGGCACGGGTGCCGGTCCACTTGACCTCGCCCGTGGCGGCGTCCTGCCCCTCGAAGGTGTGGGCGTCCTCGGAGGTCGCCTTCCACGTCGTGCCCAGGTCGAGCAGGTTGACGAAGAAGTCGTTGGTCAGAGTTCCGGGGGTGGTGGTGAAGACGCCGAGCGACGACTGCTGGTGGTTGGCGCCCAGCACACGCAGGCCGCCGACCAGGGCCGTCATCTCGGGGGCGCTCAGGGTGAGCAGGTTCGCCCGGTCGAGGAGCAGGTACTCGGCCGGCAGGCGGTTGCCCTTGCCGAGGTAGTTACGGAACCCGTCCGCGGCCGGCTCCAGCGCCTCGAAGGACTCGGCCTCGGTGTGCTCCTCGGTCGCGTCGACCCGGCCCGGGGTGAAGGGCACCTGGACCTCGACGCCCGCGTCCTTCGCGGCCTTCTCCACGGCCGCCACGCCGCCGAGGACGATGAGATCGGCCAGGGAGACCTTCTTGGCACCGGAGGCGGCGTGGAACTCCTGCCGCACACCCTCCAGCGAGCGCAGCACGAGGGCCAGCTGGTCGGGGTCGTTGGCCTCCCAGCCGCGCTGCGGCTCGAGGCGGATGCGGGCACCGTTGGCACCGCCGCGCTTGTCGCTGCCACGGAAGGTCGAGGCCGACGCCCATGCGGTGCTGACGAGCTGGGACACGGTCAGGCCGGAGTCGAGCAGCTCGGCCTTCAGCGCCGCGATGTCGGAGGCGTCGATGGTCTCGCCCTCGGCCTCGGGCAGCGGGTCCTGCCACAGCAGGGTCTCCTCCGGGACCTCCGCGCCCAGGTACAGCGACTTCGGACCCATGTCGCGGTGGGTCAGCTTGTACCAGGCGCGGGCGAAGGCGTCCGCGAACTCCTGCGGGTTCTCGTGGAAGCGGCGGGAGATCGGCTCGTAGACCGGGTCGAAGCGCAGCGCCAGGTCGGTGGTGAGCATCGACGGGGCGATCTTCTTCGAGGAATCGTGGGCGTGCGGCACCGTGCCCTCGCCCGCGCCGTCCTTCGGCTTCCACTGGTGGGCGCCGGCCGGGCTCTCGGTGAGTTCCCACTCGTAGCCGAAGAGGTTGTCGAAGAAGCCGTTGCTCCACTGGGTGGGTGTGGTGGTCCAGGTCACCTCCAGACCGGAGGTGATGGCGTCGGCGCCCTTGCCGGTTCCGTAGGTGCTCTTCCAGCCGAGGCCCTGCTCCTCGAACGTGGCGGCCTCGGGGTCGGGGCCGACGTGGTCGGCGGGGCCCGCGCCGTGGGTCTTGCCGAAGGTGTGGCCGCCGGCGATCAGGGCGACGGTCTCCTCGTCGTTCATCGCCATGCGGCGGAACGTCTCACGGATGTCGCGGGCCGCGGCGATGGGGTCCGGGGTGCCGTTCGGGCCCTCCGGATTGACGTAGATCAGGCCCATCTGGACCGCGCCGAGGGGGTTCTCCAGCTCGCGGTCGCCGGTGTAGCGCCGGTCGTCGAGCCAGGTGGTCTCGGGGCCCCAGTAGACGTCCTCCTCCGGCTCCCAGACGTCCTCGCGGCCGCCGGCGAAACCGAAGGTCTCGAAGCCCATGGACTCCAGAGCGACGTTGCCCGTCAGGACCAGCAGGTCCGCCCAGGAAAGGCTCTGGCCGTACTTCTTCTTGACCGGCCACAGCAGACGGCGGGCCTTGTCGAGGTTGGCGTTGTCCGGCCAGCTGTTCAGCGGAGCGAAGCGCTGCTGGCCCGCACCGGCGCCGCCGCGGCCGTCGCTGATGCGGTACGTGCCCGCGCTGTGCCACGCCATCCGGATCATGAACGGGCCGTAGTGACCGAAGTCGGCCGGCCACCAGTCCTGCGAGGTCGTCAGCACCTCGGCGATGTCCCGTTTCACTGCCGGGAGGTCAAGGCTCTTGAACGCCTCGGCGTAGTCGAACTTTTCGCCCAACGGATTCGCCACGGCGGGGTTCTTGGCGAGGATTTTCACATTGAGCCGTTGCGGCCACCACTGACGGTTGCCGCCCCCCTGGGTCGGGTGGAGGGCGCGACCGTGCGCGACCGGGCAGCCCCCCGCCTCCTCGGGCTTGGGGTCTGTGACGATTGCGTCGTGGTTGTCAGTCATGGCAATCCTTCCGAACTGTGCGGAACTCGGTGCTCAAAAATTGCGGCCGGTGGAACAGTCGGGGCACAGGCCCCAGTGGAAGACCTCGGCCTCGTGGATCGAGAAGCCGTGGGTGTCGGACAGGGTCAGGAACAGGTGCCACGCCGACCGCGCAGTCGACGTCAGCGACGACACCGCACGACCGGCACATATGGGTGGTGGTCGTCGCCGGCGCGTCTGCCGGACCGGGCCGGACTGCGGACCGGTCCGATGCGGGACACATCGCGCCGTGGTGCGCGAGCGGAGGACCTCATGCGCGGATTACATGGCTCGAAGGGAAATGCGGCCTGCCCGATCGCGCATCCCGGAGGCGACCTCTTGGCGTCGGGGCGGTTTCCGCCCGGCCGCCGGCGTCGCACGCGGGGTCGATGCGCTCACGGGTGAGGTGGGCAGGCTGCGCCGGCAGGACCTGGTCCTGGACCGGCGCCGGGCTGCTGACGCCCGCCTGCTCGCCGGTCTGGTGGTCCGCGACCAGGGCACCGGATTCGGTGGTGAGCGGACCCGTCTCCTGTACGGTCACGGGTTTTCCCTGCTGTTGTCCTGTCCCTTGGCTGTCGCCGGAACCGATCCTACGATGGACTAAATCCAAGTCAATACACCAACCAGATCCGTACAGATCCATCCGTCGGACGACGCACAGTGAGGCTGGTGGGCATGAGCGACCTGCGGGACCGGCTGCGCCGACGTGGCTGGCGGATGACCGCCCAGCGCCGGGTGGTCGCCGAGGTACTCGACGGCGACCACGTCCACCTCACCGCGGACGAGGTGCTCGCGCGCGCCACCGCCCGGCTGCCGGAGATCTCTCGCGCGACCGTCTACAACACCCTCGGCGAACTCGTCTCGCTCGGCGAGGTGAGCGAGGTGGCCACCGACGGCCGCGCCAAGCGCTACGACCCGAACGCCCACCGTCCTCACCAGCACCTGGTCTGCTCCGACTGCGGCACTGTGCGCGACGTCCACCCCGGCGGCGACCCACTGGCCGATCTGCCCGCCTCCGAGCGGTTCGGCTTCACCATCTCCGAGGTGGAGATGACCTACCGGGGCCGGTGCCCCGACTGCGCCCGCACCTGAACCGGCCCACGCGGCCCGGCCACGGCGCCCACCTCGTGGCGCTCCTGGGTGCGGCGGCCTTCGCGCTTGCTCTCCCGGCAGCGCCGGCGGCCCGCGCGGACGGGTAGCTCTGCTGTGCGCGATGGCCATGGGGAAGGGCGGTCAGGCGGCCGACGGTCGTGCGCGCCGGGGTGAACCTGGGCACAACGCCAGGGACCCGCACGGGAGTTCATGCGGCCTGACAACGCGCGCTCTGCCGTACGGGGGAATCCGGGAAGCCGGTATGGCCCGGAGCCACCGCCGTGGCTCTAATAGTCGTACCGATTGTGGGGTGCCCATCCTCTGTCGGGGAGTCGAGCAGCGATCTTTTGACGGATCGTTGTTGCGCTTTATGGGCACCCCGGCAGGTGGATTCGCGAGCTGCGCCGTAGGTGCGGCCGCTGTGGCAGCCCCCTTCCCGATTCTCCTCAAAGGGGCTTCTCCATGGCAGTAATCATCGTTCCCACCACGGTCGCGGCGTGCCAGCCATTCATCGTCAGCGTCACCGGCGCTCCCGGTACGGCCACGCAAGCTGTCTTCACCTATGACGGCGCACCCGCACAGACGTTGCCCGTGGTCGCCGGTGCGGCCGGGCCGGCCACGTTCACGGCCGTCGGGTCCGGAGCCCAGACGGTTTCCGTGGTGTACCTCGATGCCACAAGCGCCGCAGTGGGCTCTGAGAACGGCACGGTGACCGTCACCCCTGCGCCGGCCGGAACGCTGACCACGACGCTGATCACCCCGATCGGGGGGCTCACGACGGCCACCACCATCATCACCTGTAGCGGTGGCCTCCTGTCCATCAACGGAACACTGACCTACACCCTCCCCGGCGGGGTCACGGTCACCGCGACCGTGATCAACGGCGTGGTGGTGCCGACCAGCCTGGGCGTGGCACTGACAGCAGGCCAGACCGTGGGCGTCAGCTTCACTGCGGCCGAGGGGTCCTGCCCCGCCTGCACGCTGGCACCCATCACCGTCATCGTGCCGCCCGTGCTCACCTGCTCGGTGGCGATCCAGCCGGTGGCCGGGCCGGTGGTCGTCGGTCGGCCGACGTCCGTGACCGCCGTGGTGACCTGCAACGGCTTGCCGGTCGCGGGTGCCTCGGTCACCTTCACCGGTGGTGCGGCTCCGGTGACGGTCACCACCAACGCGGCCGGTATCGCGGCCGGTTCGCTGACCTTCAACACTGCCGGGCCTGCCACGGTGGCCGCCACGGTCACCGCGCCGGCCGGTACTGCGTGTGCGTGCACCGGCGTCGTCTCGGCCCCCGTCATCATCACTGTGGGCGGACAGACGGGCCCCACGTTGCAGGCGTCGCCCGCCTGCTGGCGGGTCAACCTGCCCTTCCCGGTGCCGCACCTGTTCACGGCGACGTTGAAGGCCACCCTCACGCCGGCGCAAGCGGGTGTCACGGTCACCTTCTTCGTCTCGGGCCTGCCGGTGGGCACGGCGGTGACCAACGCCAGTGGAGTCGCCACCCTCAATGCCGGCCTGTCCCTGCTCCAGATCAGCGCCGGCAGCTACACGGCGGTCGCCACCGTCGGCGGCGCCACGATCCAGGCGACCGGCACCCTGGCGCCCTGCTTCCCACCGGTGTGACCGGTCGGCGCCCGGTCGGCCGGGGCGGCCGGTCGGACGTATCCCGGATCATCCGGGTGCCCGCCGAGCCCGCGCCACCCCGTATTGAACCCCGTCGGAGAGTGGATGGTTTTCCATGAGCCTTGCCGCGTTCCTTCTTGCCCTCGGAGTCACGTGCCGCGTCACCCGTTTCCTCACCAAGGACACGCTGGCGGCGGGGTTCCGATCATGGATCGGCGCTCACTTCGGTGACGACTCCAGAGCCGCATATCTGGTCAGCTGCGGATGGTGCACGAGCATCTGGGTCGCCATGCCCACAGCCTTGTACGCCTCCTGCTGCGGAGGCTCTCCGTGGTTCCAGGTGCCGGCGACCGCTCTGACGCTCTCCTACCTGGCGGGAGTCGCTTCACGGTGGCTGGACTGACCACCAGCGCCTTCCTGCCTGTCCGTTGAGCGGCGCCTCCCGGAGCGCCGCAGAACCACAACGCGAAAGGACCACAGCCATGCCATGCAATTGCGGCGGGGGAGTCCCTCAGGCCATCGTCGGCTACCAATTGACCCTGCCCGACGGCACCATGCGTCACTACGTCACCTACCAAGAGGCCGAGGCCGCGAACCAACGAGCAGGCGGCACCGGAACGATCACCATCCTCACCCAGTGAGGCCTGCACGGCCGTAAACGCTCCCCATGAACGCCCGTCGCCCTCTTCACGTTCCGAGGGCGCCCGCGCCCGGCAGCCGCACCATGTAGATGTCGATCGGGCCCTGAACCTCCACAGTGAACCCGTGGCGCTCGTACAGCTGCCGGGCGGCGCTGCCCTGGAGGACGTTCAGGCGGACGGGCAGGCCGTCGGCATCGGTCCGGTCCAGCAGCGTGCGCAGGACGGCCGAACCGAGCCCCCGGCCCTGGACTCCTGGGGCGAGATAGAAATGCTCCAGCCACTGCCCGTCCTCGGCCGGCCGCAAGGTGACGCAGCCCGCGAAGGCGCCACCGGCCAAGATGACCGAGGTGTGCCGCGGGGAGAAGGAGTCCCGCAGCCGCTGCCGGACCCGATGCTCGTCGAACCGGCCCAACCGCTCCAGGTCCGGGCGCATCACCATGGCCCGCAGCTCCGCAATAGCCTCGACGTCCGCCGGCTCCGCGGGGCGCATGGACCATTCCACGGGCCGGTCCGACTTGAAGCCGGGCACCACTTGGCCCGCCTGTATCCCGTCCGCCTTCGTCTTCGCATCCACGGCCGGATTATGCCTGCCGCTGCGCATCGGCCTTGGTGGCCGTATCCGCAGGGGGAGCTGTGCGGTACGGGCGCGGGGCCATGCCGCGGGATCAGCCGGACGCGGCCCCGTCTCGTCTATCGCCGTATCTGGTACGAGCGGCTGCGGTGCGGGGTGTGGCTGACGATCCCGTGGCGCTCCAGAGCTCGCAGGTGGTAGGCGACCGTCGAGCCGGACAGTCCGACCGCGCCCGCGATCTCCCGTATCGACGGCGGATACCCGGCGCCGTCGGTCAGCTCGCGCAGCACCCGCGCGATCCGCTCCTGGGTGTCGGTCACGTAGGCGGTCACCGTCGGGCCTCTTCAGATGCTTGCTCCGGCTCCCAGGTCTGCTGCTTGAGCGCCATCCGGGCAGCCGGGGCCCGGCCGGGAATGGTCGCCCAGTACGGGTGTGTAGCGATCCGTACGGAGAGCCGCTGAAGCGTGCGGCGCAGGACCGTGGTCTGGGAAGGGTTCTCCTCCTGGGCGAGCTGCCGGTACGCGGTGTACCAGTCGCGCTGGGCCCGCAGGAGGTCGTCGGGGAAGGCGTAAGGCGTCACTCCCAGATTGCATCACATGTTCGAATTAGGGCGCAGCACACGGAAGGGTGAACCTCGCCCCCGCCGCTGAGGGTGCCGACGGTGCACAGGTGACCGGGGGCGGAAAATCATTGGGCAGGCCCTGCATCCGGCCCGCAGAATGCCACCATGAATGACTGGCTCGACGACGCCCCCGGTGACCCCGCGACGGCCTCGGCGGCCCAGGTGGCCGACTGGATCACCACCCCCCTCACCGCCGGCCTCCTGCGCGGCGCCCTGGATCTGGAGCACACCGAACACGGGGTGCTGCCGCACCGGCTGCCCGCCCGTGCCCGTGCCCAGTGCACCGACTGGCTGCTGGCGATGGCGGAGGCCCAGGCCTCCGGCGTACGGCTGGTGTTCCGCACACGGGCCACCGCCATCGAGCTGGACGCACTCCGCACCAAGAACGCGTACCAGGGTGCTCCGCCCCGCCCCGATGGCCTGTACGACCTGCTCGTCGACGGCCGGCCGGCGGGGCAGGCCAGCGTGACCGGCGGGAACGTCCTGATGGTGGACCTGACCACCGGATCCGCGGAATCCCGGCCCGGCCCGGCCGGCACCCTCCGGTTCACCGGGCTCCCGGACCGCGTCAAGGACGTCGAGATCTGGCTGCCGCACAACGAGATCACCCAGCTCGTCGCCCTGCGCACCGACGCCCCCGTCGAGCCCCTGCCCGATGCGGGCCACAAGAAGTGGCTGCACCACGGCAGTTCGATCAGTCACGGCTCCGACGCCGCGAGCCCCAGCACCACGTGGCCCGCGCTGGCCGCCTCCCTGGGCGGCGTGGAACTGACCAACCTGGGGCTGAGTGGCAGCGCCCTGCTCGACCCGTTCATCGCCCGCGCCCTGCGCGACACCCCCGCGGACCTGATCAGCGTCAAGATCGGCATCAACCTCGTCAACGCCGACCTGATGCGCCTGCGCGCGTTCGGCCCCGCGGTGCACGGCTTCCTCGACACCATCCGTGAGGGACACCCCAGCACTCCGCTCCTGGTCGTCTCACCCCTCCTGTGCCCGATCCACGAGGACACACCCGGCCCCAGCGCCCCGGACTTCAGCAACCTCAGCGCGGGAAAGCTCCAGTTCAGGGCCGCGGGCGATCCCGCGGAACGGGCCGGCGGGAAGCTGACCCTCAACGTCATCCGGGATGAACTGGCCCGCCTCGTGAAGCAGCGGGCAGCCGACGACCCGAACCTGCACTACCTCGACGGCCGCGACCTCTACGGCGAGGCGGACTTCGCCGAACTGCCGCTGCCCGACCAGCTCCACGCGGACGCCGCCACGCACCGACGCATCGGCGAACGCTTCGCCGCCCTGGCCTTCGGCTCCGGCGGCCCGTTCACCGCCAAGCGTGCCTGACACGCCAGGTCGGGCCGCTGTCAGCCGCTCCGGAGCCGTCCTCGCAGCCCAGGCCGTCGAACGACCTGGGCGTTAGGCTCGGTTTGTATGCACTTGTACCGACTGCGGAGGCGGTCATGAGGCAGAACGACGAGTACCCGACTCCGTCGCAGGCCGAGGGCGAGAGGCTGGAGGAGGACAGGGACCCGGCCGAGCAGCGACACCCCGCGACGGTCCGCACCCAGCCGTCCCAGGCGGAAGGCGAGCGCAGGGCGGAGGACGACGAAGGCTGATCCGGGCCGCAGCGGCAGCCGACCTGCCGATCCGCTGCCCGGACGCGGCAGCCGACCAGCCGGCTGCCGCGACCCGCTGGTGCTGCCCCCTCGTGCCGCCGCGGCCCGTGTCGTAGGGCGGGCCCCCTCAGGCGCTGCCCTGATCCCAGGAGTGCAGGTACGCGAACTGCTCTTCGCTCAGGGTGTCGATGTCGACGCCCAGCGTCTGGAGTTTCAGGTGTGCCACCTCGTTGTCGATGTCCGCGGGCAGGGTGTGGACGCGGCGGTCCAGGTCCGCGGCGTTCTTGAGGAGGTACTCACAGCCCAGGACCTGGTTGGTGAAGGACATGTCCATCAACGTCGCCGGGTTGCCCTCGGCCGCGGCGAGATTCACCACCTCCCCGGCGGAGAGCAGGTTGATCCGCCGGCCGTCGGCGAGCGTGTACTGGTCGATGCCGGGACGGGGTTGGGTGTGCTTGAGCGCCGCGGCGCGCAGTGCCGGCACATCGATCTCCACGTCGAAGTGGCCGGAGTTGCATACGAGGGCGCCGTCCGGCATGCGGGCGAAGTGCTCCGCCCCGAGCACGTTCTTGTTGCTGGTGACCGTGATGAAGATGTCGCCCAGTTCCGCGGCGCGGTCCATCTCCATGACCCGGTACCCGTCCATGACGGCCTCCAGGGCCCGGACGTGGTCCACCTCGGTCACCAGGACATCGGCGCCCATACCGCGGGCCCGTGCCGCGACGCCCTTTCCGCACATCCCGTAACCGGCCACGACCACCCGTGAGCCGGCGACCAAGGTGTTCGTCAGCCGCAGAATGGCGTCCATGGTGCTCTGTCCGGTGCCGTAGCGGTTGTCGAACAGATGCTTGGTGCGTGCCTCGTTGACCGCGACGACGGGGTACCGCAGCAGCCCGTCGGCCTCCAGGCTGCGAATGCGCTGGATGCCGGCCGTGGTCTCCTCCAGACCCGCGATGACGTCGGACGCGGCATCGCTGCGCGCGCCGTGCAGCAGACCGGTCAGATCCGCGCCGTCGTCGATGACGAGGTGCGGGCGGGCGTCCAGGACATGGTGGCAGTGTGTGGAGTAGGTCTCGCGGTCCTCGCCCTGGATTCCGTAGACGTACACGCCCTGCCGGGCTGCGTAGGCGGCTACCGCGTCGTTCGTCGTCCGGACGTTGGAGGCGCACAGGAAGACCTCGGCGCCGCCGGCCCGGAGGGTCAGAGCGAGGTTGGCGGTCTCGGTGGTGATGTGCACGGCGATGGCGATGCGCTTGCCCTGGAAGGGCTTCTCGACGGCGTAACGCTCGCGTATCCGCGCCAGGATGGGCATCGATTGGGCCGACCAGTCGCACAGTCCTTCGCCATGGCCGGCGAGGCCGATGTCTGCGACCTCGCTTGCATGGAGGGTGGGCGTCATCGTGCAACTCCTAGGTGTTCGTATGGGGTACGGGTGAGGATCCGGGGGGAAGGCGTACGGAAGCGAGCAGTGAGCAGCTAGCAGCGAGCGGGGCGGCGTTAATCCGTGTAGACGGGCAGATGCAGCAGCGACTCGACGTCCGGCCTGCGCTCCCCTTCGGTGGCCACGGTCAGCACCTGCTGCACCGTCCCGCCGGCCGCGGCGACGAGTTCGTGGAGCGCCTTGAGGGTGCCGCCGCTGCTGATGACCTCGTCGACGACGGCGACCCGGCGGCCCTCGATGAGCGCCGCGTCGTCCTCACCGAGGAAGAGTTCCTGCTGTCCCGGGGTTCCGATGCTCTGTACCGGGACGCGGAGCGGCTTGACCATGTTGGGGCGCAGCTTCTTGCGGGCGATCACGTAGGGACGCCCGGAGTGCTCGGCGAGTTCGTGGGCGAGCAGGATGCCCCCGGTCTCGGGGCCCACGATGACATCGACGTCGGCCGGCATCCGCTCGGCCAGTGCGCGTGCGCAGGCGACGGTGAGTTCCACGTCGCCGTACAGCTTGAGGAAGGCGATCCGGGCATCGTCCGCCACCCGTACGATCGGCAGCTCGCGGCGGACGTCGCCGATGGTGATGGTGTGAGTGAGCGTCATGAGCAACGGTCCTTGATCTTCGTCGGTCGGGGACGATCGGTCGGGGATGAGGGGGTGCCCGAGGTCAGGCGGGCGAGAGGGCGGTGAGCGCCAGGGCCAGTTCGTCCAGGCGGTTGCCGTTCGGGCCGCGTCGCGGGAAGACCGTGCTGCCCAGGACGAGTTGGCCGGCCCCGGCGGACACCAGCCGTGCGACGGTGTCCGGTCCGACCGCCCCGTCGGCTTCGACCCGCTGGACGATTCCGCGGGCGCGCAGCTCGGCGGCCTCGGCGAGGGTGAGCAGGGCCTCGTCGCGGAACGGCCGTCCCACGCCGCCCGGTTCGACGCTCATCACCGTCAGCTGGGCGGGGGCCAGCTGCTCGATCAGCGCACGGTCCAGTCCCTCGCCCGGGTCGATGACCAGGCCCACCTCGGCGGGCCCGGCGGCGATGCGCTGCAAGCAGGCCAGGACCTGGGGGGTCACGGTGCGCTGGTGGACGCAGATGGTGGCTGCCCCGCGTGCCGCGGCCTGCTCCAGCAGGTCACCGGGGCGTGCCAGCATCGCGTGGACGTCGATCGGCAGGCCGCAGGTGGCCGCCAGGTCGCTGATGGTCTCCAGGGGCAGTCCGACGTTCCGGGCGAAGGCCGGGTCGATGAGGTCGACGTGCAGCCGGCTGATCCCCAACGTCCGTAACTGTGCGACGTGTTCACCGAGCCGGGTCTGGTCGAGGCAGACCACGGACATGGACAAGGCCGGGCTCAGCGTGTTCGGGGGAGCGGTATCGAGCAGCTCAGTGGGAGCCTGCATGTGCGGTGGGCCTTTCCGCTAAAGGAGAGTGGGCAGGGAGGACTTGTTCGGCGACGGCGTCGGCGATCAGCGGGAGGACGGCGGTGATGTCGACACCGGGGATACGGGGGCGGTGGCCCGCCGCGTCGGTGGTGAGCACGCGGTGCAGCGTTCCGTCCCGCAGGGCAGCGGCCAGCCGCTGTTCTCCGGTGGGGGTGGGACGCAGATGGGTCGCCGCGCAGAGCACCTGGCACCCGTCGGACTCCGCCCGTGCCAGCCGGGCCACCGCCAGCATCGTTCCCGCACTGGTGATCAGGTCGTCCACGATGATGGCGCGGTCGGCAGGGCCGGGTGCGGACGAGGTGAGGGTCGCGGTGACGGAGTCCGGGCCGGTGCGGCGTTTCGTGGCGGTGATCACCGGAAGCCGTAGCCGGTCACCGAGCCGGCGGACCTGGTCGGCGGCCCCCGCATCAGGGGCCACGAGCACCGTACGGCCGGGCACGACCCAGGGGTGCACCAGGGACATCAGCGCCGCATCCGGGGGGAGTTGCACCAGGTCCATCGGCTCGCCGAGTCGTCCGAGACGGTCCTGGGCGCCCGAGGCCAGGGTGATGAGCTGGTCGATACCGGCCGTCGCCGCGAGCTGTGCCAGCAAGCCGGCCATGATCGGGCGGCGTTCGCCGGGTACGTGCCGGTCGTGGCGCGCATAGGCGAGGTGCGGGACGACGGCGGTCACCCTCCGGGCCCCGTGCTCCCGGTAGGCGCGGGCCACGGCCAGCAGTGCCATCGCCGACTGGTCGACCTGCTCGGCGGGTCCGGTCAGGGACTGGTGGATGATCACGTGCGCCCCGGTGGGGTCCCCGGGCAGGTCCACACACAGCTCACCGTCGGGGAACCGCCCGTCGACCCGTCCGTGTGTCCCGGTGGTCAGGCCCCGTCGGCTCAGGGCGTCGTGGAGGGCGCCGAGCCCGCCGGGGAAGTCCTCGGCGAAGGACCGGCAGACGGCGGTGACGGTGCCGGCACCGGGAGCGGGCGAGGCGGCCGTCGTGGAGGAGGGTGCGGCGTGGCCGGGCGGGTGGTGCGCGCTCATGAGGTGAACTCCGCGTCAGGGCAGACGAGGCGCAGCGCCCCGCGCAGATCGTCGCCCTGGTAGTGGTGCGCGGCCAGCGCCGTGAGGGCGGGGGAGGCATTGACGGCGACCGTGCGCCGGAGGGTGCGAAAGAGCGGCAGGTCGGATGTCGAATCACCGAAGGCGATGACGTCGTCGGCCGTGATGCCCAGGTCGGTCCGAAGTTTCTCGACGATCAGCGGCTTGTCCTCGGGGTTGAGGATGTCGTCGGGGTAGTCGGACGCGAAGATGAGGTCGAAGCCGTCGAGACACTCGGCGAACTCCCTGTGCGACATCGTGACCAGGACGGTTGTCGCCCCGTGCGTGCGCAGCCACGCCAGACAGTCCTGGATGCCGTGGAGGAAGCGTGCGGCGTCGAACGCCTGGCGGTAGACGTTCTTGCCGCCTGCACTCCAGCACCGCAGAGCGCTGACCGCGAAGGCGCGGCTGTCGATCTCGCCCCGGCCGTACGCCGCTTCCAGGTCGTGTATGTCCGTGTGCCTGCCGACCACCCGGGCGATCTCCCGGCACGAGGTCGTCTCCGGAAGCAAGGTGCCGTCGAGGTCGAACACGGCGAGTGCCGGGGCGGGGGGAGGGGCACCGGAGGGCCTGGAACGGGCGTCCGTGGCAGCCGGGCGGGGTGCCGTGGTCATGCCTCCGCCACCTCTTCGAACAGATGCGGCAGCGCACGGTGGCTCGCGAGCCGGGAAAGCAGGACGTGCGGATCGTCTTCGACGATCACGTTGCCGAGGTAGCGCCGGTGCACGAAGCCTTCGTCGGCGGCGTGCTCCAGGAACCTCAGGAGCGGGGTGTAGTAACCGTTGGTGTTCAGCAGGGCGCACGGCTTGGAGTGCAGTCCGAGCTGGGCCCAGGTCAGGACCTCGAACAGTTCCTCCGCGGTGCCGAAGCCGCCCGGCATCGCGACGAAGGCGTCTCCCAACTCGGCCATCAGCGCCTTGCGTTCATGCATGGTCTGGACGACGCGAAGGTCGGTGAGGGCGGTGTGCGCGACCTCGTACCGGACGAGGCTCTGCGGGATCACTCCGGTGACGCGGCTGCCGCCGAGGAGTGCCGCGTCCGCCACGCACCCCATCAGGCCGGTGGAGGCCCCGCCGTAGACCAAGTTCATTCCGGACCGGGCCAAAGACTGACCTAATTGACGTGCTGCGTCGGCGTAGGCGGGGTGCTCTCCGAGTGAGGCTCCGCAATACACGGTGACGGCCGATTCCATTGACATCTCCATGCGCCGAATGTCGCTGACTGTTATCTCTGGTTGAGCAACCGCATCATACGTATGATGTGCGCTACCAGATCATACGTATGATGTCCGGCGCAAGATCTAACGGAAGCTGAACGTCCGCAGTTCGCACAAGAGTTGAGGGACCGTTGTCTGAAGGACTCCACAGGGCAGGGAACGCACCGGTTAACGCGCATCAAATGACAAGCAAGGACTTGGCACGGACGCTTGGCGTGTCGCAGACCACCGTCTCGTTGGTGATGGCGGGAAAGTGGCGTGGTCGCATCTCGGCCAAAATGGCGAAGAAGGTCCTCGATACGGCGGCCGATATGGGTTATCGGCTCAATCTCTCGGCGCGCAATCTGCGATTAGGCCGGACCGGCACGGTGATGCTGGTCGTGCCGTCCCTGACGAACCCACATTTCGCCGATGTGCACAGCGGAGCGGCCCGCGTCGGTGCCGACCACGGGATCGGGGTGATCGTCTACCCGCTCCAGGGCGAGGACGGGAAGGGGCCGTTCCCCTCTCCCCGGCAAGCCATCGACGGCGTTCTCGCCTGTGCCGTATCCGCCGGGAGCATCGACGTGCTGCGGGACGGCGTCGCCATGGTCGCCCTCGACAGCGACCCGGACGCCGGCATCTGTTCGGTCACCATGGACGTCGGCGCCGGGATGCGCTCCGCCGTGGACCACCTCGTCCGGCTGGGGCACCGGGACATCCTGCATGTCCGCGCGGAGCGTGACGCCTGGACGTTCGCGCAGCGCGCCGAGGCTTTCGGCAGCCGGCTCGGGGCGCACCGCCGCGTGCGGGGGCGGAGCCTGGCCGTTCCCTTCGACGGTGCGCGGGCGCGGGAACTGATACTGGCCAGGCTGCGCGACGACAGCTCGGTGACGGCAGTCATCTGCGACGACGACAACCTGGCCGCCTGTGCCTACTCCGCCGCGCACGGCCTCGGGCTGTCCATCCCCGGCGATCTGTCCGTCATCGGATTCGACGACCTGCCCCTCGCCTCCTTGATGGTGCCCGCCCTGACGACGGTGCGCCTTCCCGCCCATGAGCTGGGGCGCCTGGGCATGGAGCAGTTCCTGCGCAACGACACCGTGATGGCCAAGACGGTCATGCCGGTCGAGTTCGTCGAGCGGGCCTCCGTGGGGCCACCACGGCACTGACGGGCCCGCCGACGCCCCTGACACGCACGCAGTACCTCCCCGCCGAAGGAGTTTCTTCTTTCATGCCCCTGGCAATCCTCGCCCTGGCCATCAGCGCCTTCGCGGTCGGCACGACCGAGTTCGTGATCATGGGCTTGCTCTCGGATGTGGCGGCCGACCTGTCCGTCTCCGTGCCCGTGGCCGGCTATCTGGTCTCCGGCTACGCCCTTGGCGTCGTGGCCGGTGCGCTGCCGCTGGCCGCCTTGACCACCCGTTTCCCCCGTCGGGCTGTCCTCGTGCTCCTCATGGCCGTCTTCGTCGTGGGCAACCTCCTCGCGGGTGTCGCCCCCGGGTACGGCTTGCTGATGTCCGCCCGCGTGCTGGTATCACTCGCCCACGGGGCGTTCTTCGGCGTCGCGGCTGTCACCGCCGCGGACCTCGTCGCCCCGGCCCGGCGGGCGAGCGCCATCTCCCTGATTTTCAGCGGCATGACCGTCTCGACGATTCTCGGGGTACCGCTGGGAACGCTTATCGGCCAGCATTTTGGCTGGCGGACCACTTTTCTGAGCGTGGCACTGATCGGTTTCGTCGGACTCCTCAGCATTCTTGTACTGCTGCCCGCGCAACCGCGCCCCTCGGGCGGTGGTCTCCGCGCGGAATTGGGTGCTTTCCGCCGGAAACAGGTGTGGATCACTCTCACCGTCACCATGCTGGTTTCCGCAGCGATTTTCGCCTCCTTCACCTACATCGAGCCGATGCTTGTCAAGGTCAGCGGTTTTGCGCCGAGTGCCGTCACGGTGATTCTCATGCTCTATGGCATCGGGATGTCCGTCGGAAATCTTCTGGGCGGACATCTTGCCGGTAAATTCCCGGTCGCAACGCTGCACGGCACGCTCATCGTGTTGGCCGTGCTGCTCGCGGTCTTCGCCTACAGCATCCATTTCCGGACACCTGCTGTGATCACCCTGACGCTGCTGGGATTGTGCGGGACCGCCGCGATTCCCACGTTGCAGCACCGCATCATGCAGGTGGCTTCCGAGGCGCGCACTCTCGCCTCGGCCGCGAATGTCGCCGCGCTCAATGTCGGCAATGCACTCGCCGCCTGGCTCGGCGGCGCCGCCATCGGCGCAGGCTTCGGCTACGCCTCGCCCAACCTGGTCGGTGCCGTGCTCGCCGTGGCCGCCACCCTCCTCGTCGTGGTGGCCGACGTCACCACCCTTGGGCGGGACCGGAAGAGGACGGCGCGACGAGCCGACGAGCAGGTGCACACTCCCGCTTCATGACGGTGACGGTGTACGGCCGCTCCATGACGGTGTTACGGCCCGCTCACGCGGGCCCGGCCACGGGGGCCCGGCAGCGGATCAGTCGGCCGGAGCCGGGGCGACCGCTGCCTTCTGGCGCGGCGGCCGGGTGAGCGCGGGGGTCACCAGGCCGGTGAGCGCGAGCAAGGCCGCCAGCCCCGCCCAGCCGGCCGGGCCCACGTCCACGACGGCCATCACCAGCACCGCCGGCCCCGCAACCGTGCACCCGGTGGCCCCGAGTTGGTAGACGCTCAGGTAGTAGGTGCGCTGGGCCTCGGGGGCGAGCCCGTAGGAGATCCCCCAGCCGCCCGCCGACTGCCACAGCTCGCCCAGTGTCAGCGCGACCGCGGCGAGCAACAACAGGACCGTGGCCGTCAGTCCGTCCACGGACCGGGTGAACGCGACGAGCACGCAGAACGCGGCCAGCGCCAGCCCGGCGAGCCGCTGCTTGCGGCCCGCGCGCTCGAGGTCGTCCCCGCCCTTGCTGAGCCGAATCTGCAACATCACCGCCATCACGGTGTTGAGGGTCAGCGCCACACCCACGAGGGCGCGCGGCGCATCGGTACGGGTGACGACCCACAGCGGGAAGGCCACGGACAGGATCGGCATATGGGCGTACAGGATCCCGTTCGTGACGGACAGCAGCAGGAACCGCACGTCCCTGAACGGCAGCAGCTTCGACCCGGCCGACTCCTTCGAGCGGTGATCCACCGCCCGGCGCGGCAGTCGCAGTCTCAGCAGCAGCATCCCCGAGACGAAGAATCCCAGCGCGTTGAACAGTACGAAGACGACATAGGCGCGAGGGGACGCCCAGGTGATCACGGCCGTGGCGGCCAAGGCCGAGAGTGCGTACGCGGAGTTGCGGGCCACCGCGACCACGGCCATGGCCTCCACCATGGAGCCCTCCTCGCTGGTGGCTCCCGCGACCGACTGGATGATGGGCATCGCGGCCCACTCCACCGCGCCGACCAGACAGGCCACCACAAGGAACAACCCGAAGTCGTCGACCAGGGGATAGACCAGGAACGCCGCGGCACGCCACAGTTGCAGCGCCACCAGGACGGGCCCGTCACCGAACCGGTCCGCGAGCCAGCCGATGGGAATGGCGCACACCAGTCCCACCAGGCCGGCGATCGACAGCCCCAGTCCGACCTGCGCGTTGGTGAGCCCGATGACCTGTGTGTAGAAGAGCGCGGAGCCCGCGAGGAAGATGCCACGGCCCGCGGCGTCGACGAAGGCGACCAGCAGGAAGGTGCGGGCCGCCCGCCCCGGAGGAACGCTGCGTGCCGCGCGCCGGGCCCAGGCGGCCGGGCCCTGCTCGGGCGGATGCGGCCGTTCGTGCGACGGCGTCAACTCGTCACTGGGTTCCACTGGTGCGCTCTGCCTTTCTCATCCGGTCGGGACCGGCTGGGTCGAGTCTTCGGGCGGTCCTCGCCGACCGGGCGCCCGCTCGGCCCACGCGGTCAGGGACCGGCGACGTCGCTCGCCTTCGAGGCCGTGGCGGCCGCGCCGGGGAAGGCCGAGACCTTGGCCGCCACGTCCTCGCGGGGCCGCCGCAGGAGCCGCGCCTGCTCGTCGGGCGTGCCGATGTCCAGGGAGCCCAGCACCCGTTCGGCGGGCGACAGCCCCAGGAGTTCACGGACGCCCTCACTACGGCACAGCGCTCCGGTCCGCCAGATACTGCCGTAGCCGCGGGCATGCAGCAGCATCATCATCGCGTACACCATCGAGCTGGTGCCCGCCAGTTGCTCCCACTCCTGGACGCGGTGGTCCAGACGCGGCATGAAGATCAGCACCGCCTTGAGCGGAGAGCGCAGCATCTTCCGTCTGGTCCGCTCCTGCCGGCCCGGCGGCGCCTCGGCGGCCAGGCAGTCGCCGAGTGCCTCGCGGCCGTCGCCGCGCAACAGGACCCACCGCCACGGCCGGAGCGAGCCGTGGTCGGGGGCGGTGGCCGCGCCTCCCAGCAGATAGGTGAACTCCGCGTCGGTGGGGGCCGGGGCGCTGAGCAGATGGCTGCTGCGCCGCGTCAGGATGGCCGTCATGACGTCCAAGGCGTCACTCCTCGGGGAGTCGGGGCGGATTCGCCACGGGGTGTCCGGGGGATGGCGGTGCGCCCGGTCCGTGGGTTCGGGCCGCGATGCGGGCGAGGTACGCGGTGGTGAGGGCCATGACCGCGTGCCCGGTCATGCCGCCGACGTCGTGGGCCGGGGCGAACTCCACGATGTCGTAGGCCAGTACGGACTCGGGCAGGTCTTCGATGAGGCCGAGCAGCTCACCGGTGCCGATCCCGCCGGCGACCGGCGTGCCGGTGCCGGGTACGCACGAGGCGTCGAGCACATCGATGTCGAGCGTGACGTAGAAATGGCCGACCCGCTCGCCGATGTCGGCCAGATGTCGCCGGTAGCTCTCCCGGGCCGCCCGGGGATCGTCCGCGAAGTGCGCGGCCCGGACCTCATGGATGCCGTGCTTCTCGATGAAGGCGGTCTCGCCCGCGTCGTAGGCACGGGTGCCGACCAGCAGCACGTTCTCCGGGGCGACCGCGCCGTCCTCGATGATGCGGCGCAGCGGCGAGCCGTGGGAGATCCCGGACCCCTGGTAGCCGTCGAGCACGTCCGGGTGCGCGTCGAACCACACGAGGCCGAGGCGCCGGCCGGTGCCCGCCGCGGCCACGATGGGATAGGTGACCGAGTGGTCCCCGCCGTAGGTCAGGACGGGCACCGTGACCTCGCGGAAGACCTTCTGGTAGACCTCGGCGAGGTGCGCGATCGACCGGGGGAGGTCGAACCGCCAGGTCGGGATGTCGCCGAGGTCCCGCAGCCGCACCGCCGAGGCGTCGCGGCCATGACGGTCGGTCGTCTTGAGGCGGGGGGTGAGCTCCCGCACCCTGGCGGGTCCGAGCGAGGCGCCGCCCGCACCGCCCGCGCCCCCCTCGAAAGGCACCCCGATGACGAGGAGATCGGGTTCCTGCTGTGCGCCAGGGGGCAGCGCGAGCCCGTTCCAGGCGTGGGCCCCCGCTGACACTGCCACGTCCATCGGACGCCTCCTCAAGGATTGCGCGCGGGAGCCTTCGACAGGAGCCGGGCACGATCACGGTGCCGGCGACGGGCCGGGTGTGCTCCCGCGGTGTGCGGTGGAATTGCGTACCCGGCCGTCCGAGCGTTCCGACAGGTCTCAGGGAAGCGCCGCAACGGAGAAGTCGAAGTCCTCCTTGCTGCCGATGCGCCGGGCCACCTCGGCCATCGGTGCCACCACGGCGCAGTAGGACGCCAGCCATTCCAGGGCCCGCGTGCGGTCCTCCTCGCGGGTGGAGACGACCCCGTCGGAGGGCACGACCACGTTGTAGCCGCGGAAGTGCGCGTCCGCCGCTGTCGTCTGGATGCAGACCTGCGCCTGCATCCCCGTGATGATCACGGTGTCGATGTCGTTCTTTTGCAGGTAGTCGTGCAGGTCCGTCTCGAAGAAGCCGCTGTCCTTCTTCTTCTCCATGACGAGGTCGTCGGGGGCCACGAACTCCGGGAGCAGCTCGGCCCCGCGGGTGCCGCGCAGCACGGGGATGCGCCCGTCGTGGTACTCGATCTTCTTGTCGTCCTCGTCGTAGACCAGTTGCAGATGGATCACCGGGACCTGAAGCTCCCGCATCCGGGCCAGGAACTCCTGGAACGCAGGGGTCATCTCCTGCACGTTCGCCTTGCGCTGCTCGTTCTTGTCGACCAGGTCACGCTGGAGGTCGTTGGTGAGGATTGCGTATCGAGGCATGTGACTTCCCTGG
Source organism: Streptomyces sp. NRRL S-1813 (assembly GCF_000719605.1). Lineage (NCBI taxonomy): Bacteria > Bacillati > Actinomycetota > Actinomycetes > Kitasatosporales > Streptomycetaceae > Streptomyces > Streptomyces sp. NRRL S-1813. The sequence continues at coordinate 152,048 of NZ_JOHB01000010.1, read as the reverse complement.
CTTCGGGAGTGGGGGTTCCGGGTGTAGTCGGCCAAACGACGGCGAGCGTAGTCATACGAATGACCTGTTCGCAACAGATCGGCTCTTTCCCGCTGTCAAACATGAAGCTCAGAAGCAGAGTTGAAGCTCTGGCTTCCTCTTGTTCTTCAGTCATGCGTATGACTAACCTGCGACACAGCAGGCACCGGGCCACCCCGGGTGCCTGCTGTGTCGCACGTCCCCTTCACCATCATCAGAGAGAAGAGGCTTGCCATGGCCGAGCGCCTGTCCGTGCAGATCGACGCCGAGAACGACGCCTTCACCAACGCGGTGAAGGACCAGCTGTTCAAGGCACTCTCACAAGCCGAGACGGAATCGCTGGAGTGGCTGGTGATGGAGCATTACCAGTTCTCCTTCGCCAACAAGGTCCTGCTCCAGAAGGCCGTGGACTGCACCAAGAAGCTGGCCGACGCCGGCGTCTCGGTGGAACTTCAGCGCAACGTGGACGAGGAGGACGGCCACGCCCCGATGTACAAGAAGGGCATGCTGGAGGCGGGTACCGACATGGACAAGCGAGTGGAGTTCCCCCCGACGACGCGGTTCCTGGCGGAAGTCGACGCGCTGTGCGCCCCCGACCCCTCGCGCGCGCTGGGCTCGCTCTACGCGACCGAGACCGCGGCGATCTTCGAGCACGAGGTCCTCTTCGAGATCTGCAAGGAGATCTGCGACCGTCGCGGGTTCGCCTACGAAGGCAGCCTGATCAAGCGCTTCCACGACATCCACCTGGAGGACGGCGTGGAGCAGGGGCACAAGGACGGCCTCGCCGCGTTCGTGGACCTCGGCCCGGACGCCGCGGACGGCGACGGCGAGCCGATCGACATGGACGAGGTCCGCAAGGGCGCCCTGGAGGCCATCCGCATCATGCGGGTGTGGTGGGACGCGCTCCTCCAGAAGTCTCTGGGACACTCCGTCCTCTCCGCCGCCTGATCCGACGACCGCAACAGGAGGCCGGCGCGTGACGAAGACCGTGGTCCTGGACCATGGAGCCGGTGGAGGGATGAGCCAGGAGCTCATCGCCGGCACCATCGCCTCGATTCTTGGCGACACCTACATCGGCGAAATGGAGGACAGTGCCCTGCTGGAGCTCCCCGGGAGGCGGATCGCCGTCACGACCGACTCCTTCGTGGTGGAGCCACTGTTCTTCGACGGTGGCGACATCGGGAAGATAGCCGTCGCCGGCACGGTCAACGACCTCGCCGTCAGCGGCTCCCGTCCGCTCTACCTCACGCTCGCGGTCGTCCTCGAAGAGGGCTTCGCGCTGGCCGACTTCCGGCGGATCCTGCACTCCGTACGGGACACCGCGGTGGCGGCGGGGGTGCAGATCGTCGCCGGCGACACCAAGGTCGTACGGCGTGGGGAGGCGGACGGCATCTTCCTCAACACCACGGGTGTGGGGGTGCTCGAACGCCCCCTGCACCTGTCCAGCAGGTCGCTGCGCACCGGGGACCAGGTCATCGTCACCGGCTACCTGGGCGACCACAGCATCCACCTCCTCTCCCAGCGGGAGGGCCTCGGCTTCGAGCATCGGGTGCGCAGTGACTGCGCGGTGCTCAACCATGTGATCGCCGATGTCCTCGATGCCTGCGGCGAGGGGGTGCGGTGCATCCGCGACGTGACCCGAGGGGGCCTGGGCACGGTCGTCAACGAGTTCGCCCAGGCTTCCTCGGCCGCCGTGCTGCTCTCCCAGGCCGACCTGCCCGTCAGGCCGGAGACCGCCATGGCCGCCGACATGCTGGGCGTCGACGTCATGTACCTCGCCAACGAGGGAAACCTCTGCCTCGTCGTCTCCCCGGAGCACACCGAAGCCGCGCTCAAGGCCCTGCACGCCCACGAGGAGAGCGTGCAGGCGGCCGTCGTCGGCAGCGTGGTCGAGGGAACGCCGGGAACCGTCCGGATGACCGGTCCGGACGGCCGTGAGAAGACCGTGGACCTGCTCTACGGTGCCCAGCTGCCGAGGCTGTGCTGATGGCGGCGGTGCGCCGTACCCTACGGGTCACCGGTTTCGTCCAGGGGGTGGGCTTCCGCCCCTTCGTCTACCGCCTGGCCACCCGGCACCTGCTGGGCGGCTGGGTGCTCAACGACATGCGCGGCGTCACCATCTGCGTCGAAGGGCCACGCGCCGCGGCGGACGCCTTCGGAGCCGACCTGTATGCGCAACTGCCGGGCCTCGCGCGTATCGACACCTGTGAGGTACTCGCCGAGGAGCCACTGCGCGAGGGGAACTCCGCCTTCGCCATCCGGCAGAGCCGCCCCGACGGCGGGTCGGGTGGGCTCGTCACCCCCGACAGCCTGGTCTGCGCGGACTGTGTCACCGAGCTGATGGACCCCGCGGACCGCCGGTACCGCTACCCCCTGATCAACTGCACCAACTGCGGGCCGCGTTACAGCATCATCAAAGGACTTCCCTACGACCGGCCGCTGACGACCATGGCCGACTTCGTGATGTGCCCGGAGTGCCAGAAGGAGTACGACTCCGCCGCCGACCGGCGCTTCCACGCCCAGCCCAACGCGTGCTGGTCCTGCGGCCCCCGGGTGCGGCTGCTGTCGGCGGACGGCACGGAGACCGGCGACGGGGACCCGGTCCGGACCGCGGCCCAGATGCTGCGCGACGGACACATTCTGGCCGTCAAGGCACTGGGCGGCTACCAGCTCATGGCCGACCCGTACCTGCCCTCGGCGGTGACCGAACTGCGCTCCCGCAAGGAGCGCAGCGCCAAGCCCCTGGCACTGCTGGCCGCCGACACCGCGACGGTCGCGCGCTACGCCCACCTCGACGCCGAGGAGACCCGGCTGCTGGAGTCCCCGGCGCGCCCTATCGTCCTGCTCCGGGCCCGCCGGAACAGCGGACTCTCACCGGATGTGGCCCCCGGATCCCCTACGTTGGGATTCATGCTGCCGACCACCCCCTTGCAGCACCTCCTGCTGGCGGATACCTCCGGCGTCCTCATCGCCACCAGCGGCAACGCCCCGGACGAGCCCATGGCCCGTACGGAGGAGGAGGCGCTCGCCACTCTCCCGGGCCTGGCGGACGCCTTCCTCGTGCACGACCGCACGATCCATACCCGGGTGGACGACTCCATCGCCCGCGTCGTGCACCGCGCGGACGGACCGGTCGAGGTCCTCCTGCGCCGGGCACGCGGTTTTGTCCCCGATCCCTTGCCGGCGCCCTTCGAGGTGCCTCCGGTCCTCGCCCTCGGGGCCGAGCTGAAGAACACGGTGTGCCTCGGATCCGGCACCTCGCTCTATGTCGGGCAGCACATCGGAGACCTCAAGTCAGCGGGAAACCAGCGGTTCTTCGCGGACACCATCGGCCACTTGCGCCAGGTCTTCGACGTGACCCCCCGCTACGTCGCGCACGATCTGCACCCGGACTTCCACAGCACCCGCTACGCCCGCTCCTGCGCGGACATGGAGCCGGTGGCCGTACAGCACCATCACGCGCACATGGCGTCCTGCATGGCCGACAACGGCCTGGACCGCCCGGTCATCGGCGTGATCTTCGACGGCACCGGCTACGGCACCGACGGCACCATCTGGGGCGGCGAGTTCCTCGTCGGCGACTACCGCGGCTTCGAGCGGGCCGGACACCTCGCGCGCTTCCGGCTGCCCGGCGGGGACAAGGCCGTACGCGAACCGGCCCGCGTGGCGATCGCGCTGCTCACCCAGTATTTCGGCCAGGACGCGGCATCTCTCCCGCTCGGTCTGCTGCGCAACCGGGACCCGTTCGAGGTCGAGGTGCTGATGAAGATGACCGAACGTGGTCTCCACGCCCCGCTGACCTCCAGCATGGGCCGTCTCTTCGACGGGTACTCCGCGCTTCTGGGCGTGTGCGAGGAGGTCGGCTACGAAGGGCAGGCCGCCATCGAACTGGAGCAGCTCATCGCGTGGGACCACACGCCGGCGACGCCGTGGCCGCTGCGGCTGGACGACGAGGACGGGTGCCTGGTCGTCGATCACCGGCCCTGGCTGGAGTCCCTGCTCGCCGGCCTGACGGACGGACGTCACAGCACCGCCGCACTGAGCCGCGCGTTCCACGAGAGTGTGGTGCACGCGGTGGTCGAGGTCTGCCTGCGTCTGTCGCGCACCCACGGTCTGCCCGATGTCGTCCTGAGCGGTGGGGTGTTCCTCAACCAGCACCTGCTGATACGGGCGGAACAGGAACTGACCGCGGCGGGACTTCGGGTACACACTCACCGGCGGATACCCCCCAACGACGGCGGCGTGTCCGTGGGGCAGGCAATGGTGGCGGCGGCACGGGCGGTCGCGACGGACGCAACGAACTGACGAGGCGGCAATGGACGAACAACGGGTGCGGCAAGCGGTGGACGCCGTCGTCGGACAGCTCCGGACGTATGTGCCCGACATGGCTCCGTACTTCGAGGACGACCGGCCCCTGGGGGAGTACGCGAAGGCGCTGAGCCCCACCTCCGGCGTCGCTCCCGAGCACGCGGAGCGCCAGGAACTGATCGCGACGTGCGTACGGCGGGTGCTGCGCCGGGCGTTCGGGCCCGGCGGCCCCGCGGATGCCGTCACGGCCCGTGACATCCGGGCGGTGAACATCGTCGACCACCACCAAGTGCTCAATCATCCGCTGCTCCTGGGCACCAACATCATTGCGAACGCGGGCCGGCTGCTGTCCGACGGGCCGGCGGCGCCGATCGTCACGTTGTCGTGCAGCAACGTCAACCCCAGCAACCACTACATGAGAAATGGGTTCCGTTTCCGGGGTGTGGACATCCCCTACTTCTCGGCGAAAGAACACCGGGACGTCATGTACTATCTCCGGCCGCGGACCTTTGACTTCGTACAGCGGCTGCACTCGCTCAAGCGCTGGTCCGGTTTCGCGCCCGCCGACCAGGATTTCCTCGAGGAGTACCAGCATCTCCTCAACGGACTTGATCATTCCGCGAGTCCGGGACACCGTGATCAGCTGGCGACCGTGGTGCACGGGACCTGGCCGCGGCTCTTCTCGGAAGAACTGCGCCCCCGTCTCCCGGATTTGCTCTACGCCGGTGCCGAGGATGTCGCCAGGGAAAGCCTGATCGAGTTGCTGGCGGAGGAGAGTTACCTTTCCGAGGCGCTGCTCGACCCCGTACCGCGGCAACGGGTTCTCGACACCTTTCGCGGGGTCGTGGTGGCCTGGGACGAGGCCGCCGGAAAGGGAACGCATTTCTTCTGGATGCGGCACCCCGGCCGGCCGGGGCTCCTGCGGCTGTACGTGCAGGGCGGCGAGCTGGTACCGGCCGACCCGCGTTTCGCCCACCTGCGGGTTCCTTTGGAGCGGGACGCCCTGCGCGAGGCGCTGCACCGTGAGGACCTCGTGCCCTCGGTGGCGCTGTACATGACCCTGCTGCTGTTCGCGGGCATCAAGCCCCTGGTCGGCCCCGGATCCCTCGTCTACACCACACAGTTGAAGAACGGGTGGCAGGCGCTGCTGGACCGTCACGGACCGGCGCGGGAGGCCCGGCTCATCGAGGAGGTCGACGTCACCGGCATGATCGCGGGCACCCCGGTGTTCTTCGAAAGGGCAGGGGAGACGCTGACGACGCTCTACGCCGCCGACGTCATGAGCAAGGGCGGGGTGGACGAGACCTATGTGAACAGCGTGCTCCGCACCCCGTTCAAGGACGTCCTCTCCGTCGGGTCCAGCGGCGTCTACGACCTTTTCTCGAACTCCTACATCCCCAAGGAGCAACAGCTCACGGAGCGGATCGGATTCGACGAGGCCGCGACGTTCGTCCACGACTGGGTGTGAGCCGGCCGCTGCCTCACACCTGCGGCGCCGGGCCGGTGGAGCCCCGCTCGACGAGGGCAACCGGCAAGGGGTCGGGGTCCGCCGTCACCCCGCCACGCAGCCCGACCAGCATCCGCATCCCCTGGTCACCCAGCTCCTCCAGCGGAAGCCGGACGCTGGTCAGCCCGGGGGTGACCTGGGAGGCAGCGGGGGCATCGTTGAAGCCGATCACGGACAGATCCGTGCCGATGGTCAGCCCGAGGCTCATCGCCGCCGAGTAGACGCCGGTCGCCATGTTGTCGTCATCGCAAACGACGGCGGTGGGCCGGTCCGGGGCGGACAGCACCGGCATCATGCGTTCCTTGACCATGGACGGGGCGAAGGGGCAGGGGATCCGCTGGGCAATGACGTCGGGCCGGGTGTGAACTCCCAGGTCGAAAGCCTGCGCCCGCTGCTCGAAGGTCCATGCGGGCCGGTCGGCCCGGACATGCGCGATGCGCCGGTGCCCCAGGGCGAGCAGCCGGTTCAGGGCCAGGGCCATGCCCCCGCTGACATCCATCGTCACCGCCGGGATGCCCGGCGCCGGCGCGTCGTCGAGCACGACCAGGGGTACTCCCGCGCTCACGTCGGCGACCGTCTTGGCGGGCATGGAGCACGCGATGACTCCGTCGAGAGCCTGCTGCGGCGCGGAGAAAGGGCTGGTGCCGTCCTCGGCGCTGAGCGGGAAGACCACGAGGCCGAGGCCGTGTTCGGCCCCTCGGCGGGCCGCACCCGCATGGACCGCGGCGAAGGCGTTGTTGGTGAGGGTGGGGACGGCCAGCAGGACCGTGCCACTGGCTCCCAGCCGGAGATGGCGGGCCGACTGATTGATGCGATAGCCCATCCGCTGCGCGGTCTCGGTAACGCGTCGCACCGTCTTGTCGCTGATACGACCGCGGCCTTTTCCGTTCAGTACCAGGGAAACCGTCGACTGAGAGACCCCGGCAACGCGGGCGACATCCGTCGCGGTTACGGCACGGAAAGGTTCGGTATCGGACATTCAGGAATCTTCTGTTGAGACGGCGTGGAGCTCTTCGCTTATTTCTATCGCACAATCGACGAGAAGGCCGCATGCAGTTGGCACTTTGAGATGTGGCAGCAGTTCCATCCCGTTCTACAACCTTTGAGGGGCAAAAGAAAGCTGATACCCACCGGTGGAAGGGGCCGGATGACCGAGTCCGCGGAATCCGTCGTGATGGTTGCCATCATGGTGTATGGCGCATCCAAACCGAGGAAGCCGGGCTCAAGGGTGGAAGCCCGACACTCCTTGCATGCCGCCGAGTTCGGGCCCGGGTGTTGTGGCGCGCGGCGGGGGATTCGGCCCGCCGTCCAGTCTTCCATCCTCTGCGGTGGGACTTCGCCGAAACTCGCGAAGTTGTGGCCGTGAAGGGCGCGGAGCTGCATCTGCGGGTACTCCACACCGATGCCCTGGCAGATGCGGCGTAAGGCCGTCATCGCCGGCCGAGGGAAATCCAGGTGCGGGCGACATCCGGCGCTGCCATGCTGCGCCGGTGAATCGTGAACAGATCTCCGGGCTGGCCCATGCCGAGCACCCGATAAAGTCCCCGCTCGACGACGACTCCGTGCGCCAACTGCTGGAACGCTGCCTTCCGCGTGGCAACGAGCGGGTGCTCGACCTGGGGTGCGGGGGCGGGGAATGGCTGCTGCGCGCCCTGGCCATGCACCCGCAGCTGGAGGCCGAGGGCGTCGACATCTCCGAGGGCGACCTGGCGCAGGCCCGGCAGGCCGCGGTCCGCCTCGGTGTCCAGGAGCGCCTCGTACTCCACCAGCGAGAAGCCGAAGACTTCACCTCCCCGCACCCGTTCGACCTGGTGCTCAGCGTCGGCGCCGCGCACGCCTTCGGCGGCCTGCTGCCCACCCTGGCAGCGGCACGCAAGCACCTGGCCCCTGGGGGGCACGTACTGATCGGTGACGGCTTCTGGGAGCGCGAGCCCTCACCGGAAGCCGTCGAGATGCTCGGGGAGTTCACGGACCTGGCGACCACGCTGGACCGCGTCGTCGCCGACGGGTGGACCCCTGTGCACGGCCATGTCAGCTCCCGCAGTGAGCTGGACGCCTACGAGTGGTCCTGCTGGGGTTCGCTGGCCGCCTGGGCCCTGGACCACCCCGCCGACCCGGACAGCGCGCAGGTGCTCGAGACGGCTGCCACGCGCCGTTCCGAATGGCTCCGCGTCTACCGGGACACCTGGGGCTTCGTCAGTCTGGTCCTGCGTCGCACGTCCCCCTGACCCGGACCGGGCCCGTCGGGTCGCGCGTCTGTTCGTATCGATCGGTAACGGTACCGCTTCGAAGAGCGACTCTGACGTTTTCTCAGATCCCCCCGTGGTGCACTTGGTGGACGTGAGGTCGTCTCATGCGTGGGGGAGCGATGACGCATTCGACTGCGTGCCCAGGATGCGGCTGCGGCACAGTTTCGGGGGCCGCGTTCTGCGGCAATTGCGGTGTGGCCGTGGCGGACGCCGAGCCGACTGCGACGTTGGCCGAGCCCCTCGGCCACTCGTCGTCTGCGCCGACGGTGTCCACGGCGCCCGTCACCGTAAGTGCCGCCGATCGCCGCACCGCTGTGCCGCGTTGGGGTGACGGCCGGGACCTGACCAGGTACCTCTGCGCGGCCGCCTATCTGGATCGCGAATACGCCAGGTCGCTCATCAAACAGGTGGCCGCCCAGCCCCACTTGGGAGTGGCGGCGGCCCCGGCGTGCGACGTCCCCGTGGTGCTACGGCACGCCTACCTGGCCAACGCCCGCCGCCACAGCCGGGATCTGGTGCTCACCGTCCTCTTCCTGCTGGCGTTCGTCTTTGCTTTCTGGGTCGGCCACCCCGGGATCACCCTGCTGGTGCTGTTCCTCTCCTGGGTGACCGTGTTCTCCTTCGAGCTCTCGACCAAGTACGGCCGCCATCTGCAAAGCCTCCGCCCGGACCGGTTCGACCCCGCGGCCGCGCCGCTGCCGCTCAATGCCGATGTCGCGGCGCGCCTCCGCCAGATCCGCGAATACGCCGACGGCAACGTCACCGCCTACAGCGGCTATTCGCCGTTCATCGGGTACGGGTCCGAACTCGACTCATGGTCTTTGACCTTCGATGTGACGACATCGAGCAGTCCGGGGGTCAAGCCGCAGGACTTCGACGTGACGGACCTCTACACCCACATTGCCGAGCGGGTCGGCACCCTGGTCCTGCCCTGTCTGGAGATCGAGGAGCGGCTCTTCGTCGACGGCTCGGCCCTCCTGGAGGACACCCGCTTCCTGCCGGACCCGCTCGGGCGGCCCGTCGCCCGGATTCCCTTCGCACAGATGGATGCGCTGAAACGGACGCCGGAGGAGGGCGCCCGCCCCTATCTGGCCGTCCACTCCACGGGCTGGGGCGGTGAGTTGGTCACCTCGCTGTTCCTGCGCTTCATCCGTTCGGAATCCAACCTCTTCGTGGAAGCCGTTCCGACGGTGTTGTTCCCTCTGCTCGACCGCTACCGGGTCATCGACACCCTCATGCCCCGCCCGCCCCTGCGCGAGCTCGTCACGCTGTTTTCGCAGACGCTGGTCAGCACCGTCTTCGTGCTGGTGGCCTCGCCCGCGCGCGCGATCGCGGGCTTTGCCCCCGACTACGGGATGACCTGGCGGGTGCGCCGTCAGGACAAGTTGATCACCAGGCTGCGCAGGTTCGACTACGGGGCGCGGCAGAGCGTGCGCCGTCAGGCGGCGGACAAGAAGCACCACCGCTATTTCCAGAAGGCCGACAGCGGCATGGTCTTGAAGACCGTCGAAAAGCGCGTCCTGGACGCGCTCGTCGAGTTCGCCCAAGCACGTGACATCGACGTGGGCGACCTGGTCCAGCGTCAGGAGACGATCATCAACAACGGCATCATCGCGGCCCACGGGGCCAGGGTGGATTCCAGCTCGGTCGCCTCCGGCGAGAGGTCCCGGATCTCGATGAGAGTGCTCAACAAGATCCCGCTGCTGAACACGGACTGATAACCGAGTAGGGATGAGGAACCGGAATGCAGAGGAACAACGGAATCACCGCGACCGTCGGTTCGAACGTCGTCGGCAACGCCGTCGCCAGCGGCAGGAACGCGCAGGCCGAGGTCAGGGACAGCGGGCTGACCCAGTCCGACGGCGGACGGCAGCGGTCGCCCCAGGAGATCGGCGAGCTGCTCTCCCGGCTGATCGACGAGCTCGGCCGGTCCGAGCACCCCGAGCGGGCCGACCTGATCGAGGCCGCGGAGGATGCCCGCGAGGAACTCGCCTCGGAGACGCCGCGCAAGGGCAAGCTCAAGGTGTTCGCCAGGGCGCTCGTGGGCGCCGTGCCGGGGTTCACCGCGCTGGCCTCCCTGGCGGTGGCGATCGAAGAGGCGGTCCGGGGGCTGTAACCGGGCCGAGGAGAAGGCCGGGTGCGAGAGACATGAGGGATGTCGGGGGGAGATGACCATGCCGGTCTGTATTCACTGTGGCGCGCGCTTCGAGGACTCCGCTGCGGCCTCCTGTACGGGCTGCGGAATGCCGCGACAGCGCGGCGTGCCCGAGGGCACCGGTCAGCCCCACGGGGTCACCGGGTACGGCTACGTCCGTGTGGGGTCCACCATCCTCCCGCAGTGGCTGCTGTGGGTGATGGCGGCGCTGCTCGCCGGTGGCGGGGTGGCGGCCTATGCCCTCGCCTCGTCCTCCGGGTCCTCCGAGCCGTCGTACGAGGCGGTCGGCGGCGTCCCGTCGACCACTCCGACTCCGAGCTGGGACCTGGCTTCCGGGCCGCCCACCGACGTCGCTTCGGCGCCACCGACCGATATCGGGTCCGTGCCGCCGACCGACGTTTTCTCCCCCGGCACACCGGACCCCTCACCGTCTCCCGACGGCGCGAGCGCGATCGTCGAGGAGTTCTACCGGGACATCAACAACCGGGATTTCAGCGCGGCTTGGGACCTCGGCGGCAGGAACATCGGCGGCAACTCCTACTCGGCGTGGGTGGCGGGCTACGACACGACGGCGAGCATCGAACTGAGCGCGGTGAACGCCGACAGCGCTGGGCAGGCCAGTGCCGTCGTCCACGCGACCCAGAGTGACGGATCGGTGAAGCTGTACCAGGGGACCTACACGGTGTCCGACGGCGAGATCGTCAGCGCCGACATCTCCGAGCGGTGACTCCGCGGGCCGTCCCTGCGCCTCATGCCACCAGGGGCCGGTCCCTGGGACCGATGGGGGCGGGGAGCGCGGTGGAACCGGTCAGATAGCGGTCCGTGGCCGCCGCGGTGGCGCGTCCCTCCGCGATGGCCCACACCACGAGGGACTGGCCGCGCCCCGCGTCGCCCGTGACGAAGACCCCGTCCTGCCAGGTGCGCAGCGCCAGCCTGCCCCGTTCGGCCGGCGCCACCGTCACGGCCGCGAAGCCGGCGTCCCGGGCAAAGTTCCCCCGCTCGTCGAGCGTGAGCCCGAGCTGTTGCATCAGACCGGTGCCCCGTTCGGGACCGGAGAAGCCGAGAGCGAGCAGAACCAGCTCCGCCGGGATCACCCGCTCGGTATCCGGCCGTGGCCTCCTGGCCGTGGGCTCCACCTCCGTCAGACACAGCGCGCGCACCTGGCCGGCCGCGCTCCCTTCGAAGTGGAGGGTGGCGGAGGAGAAGAGCCTCGGATCCGTGCCCTCCCGGCCCCGGGCCTCTTCATGGGCATGGGAGATCCGGTAGACCTTCGGATAGACGGGCCAGGGCTCGGTGTCCTGCCGGTCGTCGCCCGGCTCCGGGTTGATGTCCAGCTGCACCACGGAGGCCGCGCCCTGGCGCAGGGCGGTGCCCAGGCAGTCCGAGCCGGTGTCACCGCCACCGACGATCACCACGTGCTTGCCCTCGGCGGTGACGGGGGGTGCGGCGTAGTCGCCCTCCACGACCCGGTTGGCGAGGGGCAGGTAGTCCATGGCCTGATGGATGCCGTGCAGTTCGCGGCCGGGGACCGAAAGCTCCCGCTGCTCGGTGGCTCCGACGGCGATGACCATCGCGTCGTAACGCCTTCTGAGCTCGGCTGCGTCGAGATCACCGCCGACGTCCACGCCCGTGCGGAACTTGGTGCCCTCCGCCCGCATCTGCTCGATGCGGCGGTCCAGACGCCGCTTGTCCATCTTGAACGCGGGGATGCCGTAGCGCAGCAGCCCGCCGATGCGGTCGGCGCGTTCGTAGACGGCGACGGTGTGGCCGGTACGGGTGAGCTGTTGCGCCGCCGCCAGCCCCGCGGGCCCGGAGCCGATGACGGCGACGGTCTTCCCGCTGAGCCGCTGCGGCGGGTGCGGTGACGCATACCCGCGCTCCCAGATCTGGTCGGCGATGGCCTGCTCGACGTTCTTGATCGTCACCGGATCGGCGTTGAGGGCCAGCACACAGGCGGCCTCGCACGGTGCCGGGCAGAGCTGCCCGGTGAACTCGGGGAAGTTGTTCGTCGCATGCAGCCGCTCAGCCGCGGCCCGCCAGTCGCCCCGTGCCGCGTACGCGTTCCACTCGGGGATGAGGTTCCCCAGCGGACAGCCGTTGTGGCAGAACGGTATGCCGCAGTCCATACAGCGGTCGGCCTGCTCGGACACCAGCGGCAGCAATGTCTGCCCCTCGTAGACCTCGCGCCAGTCGTTCAGCCGTTCCTCGACAGGGCGGGCCGGGACCGGCCGGCGGGGGAACTTGAGAAAGCCGTGAGGATCGGTCATACGCCGCCTCCATCGCTCACTCGCGGCGCACTACGGCGGTCCTGGTCAGCCTACGCCTGCTTGGTGCGGCTTTCATCGGCCGGCGGGTTCACGGCAGGGGCTGTGGTGCCAGGGGGAGCGGTGGGCGCTTTTGGCCCACAGGGCGTATATGTGAATCCAGTGGGACGTGCCCGCAGGGAGGGCGAGGCCCACCATGCGGGGATTCCGTTCCCTTCCGCGTCGCGAGGGCGGCCCGGCAGCAGGAGAGGCACCGTGAAGATCTTGCGGCCCAGGCTGGCGAGGGTGTCGTGGATGCTTGCGGCGCTGGCCCTGCTGGCCGGTGTCCTGCTGAATCTCTTCGCGCCCCAGCCGTACATGGGACTTCCGCTGCTGGCAGCCGCACCGTTGGTGGCCGGCGCCATGCTCTCCTTCCGCTCCGCGTTCATCGTCGTGTGTGTCGCCTGCGTGGTGTCCGTGGCGCTGGATCTGGAGCGCGGACGTCCGGCGACGGCACGGTATGTCGACCTGGCCGTGGTCGGCCTGATCGGTGTGCTGGCGCTCGCGGTCAACCGGCTCCTGGTCCGGCAGGGGCGTGACCTGGCACTCGCCAGGAACATCGCGGAGGCGGTCCAGCGGGCGGTGCTCCCGGACCCGCCGCGGGAGGTCGGGCCGCTCGCGGTGGCTGCCGGGTACACCGCGGCGCAGGCCGAGGCGCGGATCGGCGGGGACCTGTATGCGGTGCAGGAGACACCGTTCGGGGTGCGAATGATCATCGGGGATGTGCGGGGGAAGGGCATGGGGGCTGTCGCCGCCGTGTCGGTCGCGATCGGGGCCTTCCGTCAGGAGGCCGAGTACGCCCCCACACTGGCCACCCTGGTCCAGCGGCTGGACGAGGCGCTGGCCAGGGAGGCGGCCCGGAGCGGGCCGGTGACCTCCACCGAGGGCTTCACCACCGCCGTGCTGGCCGAGGTCTCCGCCGACGGCGGGACGCTGAGCCTGGTCAACCGGGGGCATCCGCCGCCCTACCTGGTCCATGGCGGGCAGCTCGTACGGCTCGACCCGACTCTCCCGCAGCTGCCCCTCGGCATGGGACTGGGGGACCTCACCCCGGCCGGCTCCGCGCCCGTCGATGTGGTGCGCCTGCCACCGGGCGCCTCGCTTCTGCTGGTCACCGACGGGGTCACCGAGGCCAGGGACGCTCAGGGGGCCTTCTACGATCCCGCTTCCTCCCGCCGCATGGGCAGACGGTTCACCGAACCGGACGCCCTGCTGGAGGCCCTGACCAAGGACGTCGGCCGCTGGACCGGGGACGACTACCGGGACGACATGGCCATCCTGGCCGTCACCCGGCGTCGCCCGCCTTCGCGCTCGCTGCCCCGGGACGGGTAGCGCCCCGAGGTGAGCGCCGGCCATGACGTGCAGCGGCCATGACGTCCCTCAGCCACGGTGTGCGGCGGCCATGCCGCGCACCCGGAACCGATAACTGGACGCAGTGGGAGGGGAGTTGGCCTCCGTGCCGGACGGAGGCGGCGCGGACCGTTGCGACGGACGGACGGAAGGAAAGGAACCCCGGCACCCGGCGGAGTGCCACCGCCCCCGCGCCGCCTCGGGAGGCCGAGCCCAGGGGCGCGCTCTACGCTGGTGGGGAAGCCCACGACCGACGCGCGGTGAGGCGGTGGAGGCGGGTGGCGGTACGGCACCAGCTGATCGAGCGGTCTCCCGAGGAGCTGTGGACGGTACTTGCCGACGGCTCCCGGTACCAGGACTGGGTGGTCGGCACCGTCGACTCGCGGCCCGTGGCCGGCAACTGGCCGGAGGTCGGCTCCATGATCGAGTACACGGTGCGGATGGGGCTCTGGGAGCTCCGCGGCCACACCGTCGTACGCCGCAGCGACCCGCCACGGGAACTCGAACTCGAGGTGGACAGCGGCCGGCTGGGCACCGCCCGGGTCGCCATCGAGGTGCGGCGCTGGGGCCCGGATTCCCTGGTCATCGTCGATGAACACCCGCTGCGGGGTCCGGGCGGACGACTGCACAACGCGGGCCTCGACGTCCTGCTGCAACTGCGCCACCGCAGCATGCTGAGCAGGCTGGCCGGCGTGGCCGAGGAGGTCCCGCGGGGCGTGCGTACGGGCGCCTGACCGCCGCCCCGCCCGGAGGCCCGCCGACGCCGCGGCCGGGTGCACGGGCAGCAGGGTGAACAGGAGGCAGCGATGCCGGACGCGGTGGTGATCGGTGCCGGACCCAACGGACTTGTCGCGGCGAACCTGCTGGCCGACGCCGGGTGGACGGTGGAGGTGCTGGAGGAACAGGACGAGCCGGGCGGTGCGGTGCGCAGCGACCGCGGGGTACACCCCGACTACGTCAATGACCTGTGCAGCTCCTTCTACCCGCTGGCCGTCGCCTCCCCGGTTCTCGCGGCCCTCGCCCTGCACGAACACGGCCTCGTCTGGAGCCATGCGCCACGGGTGCTGGCGCATCCGCTGACGGACGGCCGCTGTGCGCTGCTGGAGCGCGGCGTCGCCGGTACGGCGGCCGGACTGGAGGCCTTCGGTACCGGCGACGGCGCGGCCTGGCAGCGGCTGTGCGCCCTCTGGGACCGGGTTGGCGGCGACCTCCTCGACGCCCTGTTCACCCCCTTCCCGCCGCTGCGTGCCACGGCCCGGCTCGCCGCGCGGGTACGCGGCGCCGGCGGGCTGCGGCTGGCGCGCATGCTGCTGCTGCCCGTACGGCGCCTGGGCGATGAGGAGTTCAGCGGCGAGGCGGGCCGGCTGCTGCTGGCGGGCAACGCCCTGCATGCCGACCTCGTCCCCGAGGCCGCGGGCAGCGGCGGCTTCGGATGGCTGATGTCGATGCTCGGCCAGACCTACGGCTTTCCCGTACCGGCCGGCGGCGCCCAGACGCTCACCGCGGCCCTGGTGCGGCGTCTTCAGCGTCGCGGCGGTGTGCTGCGCTGCGGGGAGCGGGTCGACGAGATCGTCGTACGCTCCGGGCGCGCGGTGGCGGTGCGCACCGCGATCGGCGAGGTCGTACCGGCCCGCCGCGCCGTGCTGGCGGATGTGTCCGTGCCCGCCCTGTACGGCCGGCTGGTCGACGCCCGGCACCTGCCCGGCCGTGTCCTGGCCGACCTGCGGCGCTTCCAATGGGACTTCGCGACCTTCAAGGTGGACTGGGCGCTCGGCGGCCCGGTGCCGTGGACCGCCGGGGACGCGGCCACCGCGGGCACCGTGCATCTGGCCGACGGCAGGGACGAACTCACCCGCTTTGCCGCCCAGATCGCCACCGGCCGGGTGCCCGACCGGCCCTTTGCCCTGTTCGGCCAGATGACCACCGCGGACGCCACCCGCTCCCCGGCCGGCACCGAGTCGGCCTGGGCCTACACCCACGTACCCCACCGGATCCGGGGGGACGCGGGGGAGGACGGCATCACCGGGTCCTGGAACCAGGGGGAACAGGAAATGATGGCCGACCGGCTGGAGGCGCAGGTCGAGCGTTTCGCCCCGGGCTTCCGCTCCCGGATCAGGGCGCGCCGCATCCTCGCCCCGCCCACGCTGGAGGCGACGGACGCCAATCTGCGCGGCGGCGCCGTCAACGGCGGTACGGCCGCCCTCCACCAGGAGTTGGTGTTCCGTCCGCTGCCTGGCCTCGGGCGCCCGGAAACCCCGGTCACGGGCCTCTATCTGGCCTCGGCCGGGGCGCACCCGGGCGGCGGCGTGCACGGCGCCCCCGGCGCCAACGCGGCCCACGCGGCACTGCGCGCCCGCTCGCCCAGCGGTGCCCTGAGCCGGGCGCAGCGGGTACTGGGGCGCCGTGAGGCCCAGGTGCAGGATCCGGCGGAACGGGCGTGGTGAGCGGAACGGGCGTGCTGAGCGGGCCGGCTGCGGGCGTGCCGCACTTCATGGGGGCGCTCTCTTCGTCAACTCGTCCTGTGCCGAGGTGAACAGGATCCGGGTCCAGGCCGCCACGTCCATCACCGCGGGTCGACGGCAGGTAACGGGCGGCGACGGCGAAAGCCGTACGCCGGCAAGGCGCGCCGTCTCTGGCGTGCCGTCCCTCCCGGGACAGTCCCGACGTTACGCCGCCGGCCGGGCCGCGGCACCCGTTGCCGGGCTGCCGCTGCCGCTGTGACCAGGCCTGAACGGCTCAAGATGCGCTCAGCTCAGGCCGTATATCATGTAGTAGCGCCTCTTTGAAGTGGCGCGGGCAGCATGTCGCCTCCGATTCCGGAGAGAGAACATGGCCGCAGACGAAGAGGACGAGACCGGAGAAGTCCGGCGTCCGTCCAGTAAGAAGTCCGCCAAGAGGACCGCCAAGAAGACCAGCAGCGTTCGGGCCGGCAGCCGCGAGAGCGAAAGCGAAACGGAGCGCGCGGCCCGCCGCGTTTCGGCCCCGCGTGCGATGCGGTACGCGGCCGAGCAGCTCAAGGAACTGTTGGGGCGGGCCCCCGACTCCGTCTCCTCGGTACAGCCGACGGAGAACGGCTGGCAGGCGGATGTCGAAGTCCTGGAGCTGGAACGGGTCCCCGGGACCACCAGCGTCATGGCGACCTACCGCGTGGTGCTGGACAAGGAGGGCGAACTGGTGGCGTACGAGCGCACCCGCCGCTACACCCGAGGCCAGATCGACCGGCGCTGAAGACTCGGGTTGCACGGCAGACCGTTCGCCAGGTGAACGACACGGCCACCCCGCACAGCCCGGGTGGGCCGGTGAAGGGAGGCACCGTGACTGTGGTGCCGCAAGGCGGAGGAGCCGTCGCCACCGGCGGCGGTGGGGGCTCCGGAAATCTCTACGACATCCTCGATCTGATTCTGGACCGCGGTCTGGTCATCGACGTCTTTGTGCGTGTGTCGTTGGTGGGTATCGAAATCCTCAAGATCGATGCCCGCATCGTCGTGGCGAGCGTCGACACCTACCTGCGCTTCGCCGAGGCCTGCAACCGCCTCGACCTGGAAGAGGGGCGCAAGGCGCCCTCCCAGCTGACCGACATCGTCGGCGAGGTCACCGAAGGCGGCTCGCACGGCAAGACAAAAGGCGCCCTGTCCGGGGCCGCGGAAGCGGTGACCGACGCCCTCAAGGGCGGCGGCGAGGAGCACGAAGAGAGGCCCAAGGAGCCCGCCGAGCGGCGCGAGCGGCCGGCTCGCCGGCCGGCCCGGCGCCGAAAGGAATGAGCGATGTCCGTCTACGTCTACTCCATTGTCGCGACCACCCATCCGCAAGGCCTGGAGGGCCTGGACGGTGTGGGGAAACCGCCGTCCACCCTGCGCACGGTGCAGAGCAAGGAGCTCTCCGCCGTCGTCAGCGACGCTCCCGAGGAACTGCGTCCCAAACGCCGGGACCTCGCCGCCCACCAGGCCGTCCAGGAACGGCTGATGGCCGACGGCACGGTCCTGCCCCTCCAGTTCGGCTTCACGACCACCGACGACGAGGCCGTACGCGCCGTGCTGAAGGAGCGTGCGGAGGAATTCACCGAGCGGCTGGAGGCGCTGGAGGGCTGCGCCGAGTACCACCTGAAGGCGGCGCAGGACGAGGATGCGATGCTGCGGCAGATCCTTCAGGAGTCGGACGAGGCCCGCTCGCTCAACGACCAGATCAGAAGCGGCACCGGCAGTCCGGATCTGCCGATGGCCCTCGGTGAACTGGTCGCCCAGGAAGTGGAGGCACGGCAGCAACAGCTTGCCTCCGTGGTCCTCGATGCGCTGCGCGGGTTCGCGCGGGAGGAAAGCGGGTCGCAGGCGACCGGGAACGACTTCCTGAGCGTGTCCTTCCTCGTGGAGCGGGACAACGAGAAGAGCTTCCTCGCCGCGGAGCAGGATCTCGCCAAGGAGCTGGGGGAGGACTTCGACCTCCGGCTGCTCGGGCCACTGCCCGCCTACAGCTTCGTCTAGGGAGGCCTCCCATGGGCCTGTTGAGCCAACTTGCCACCCTTCCGCTGGCACCCGTGCGCGGCGTGGCCTGGGTCATGGAGCGCACCCTGGAGGCCGCGGAGAACGAGTACTACGACCCCGAACCCATCGAGCGGGAACTCGCCGAGCTGGAGCGGTCGCTGCTGGCGGGCGACATCGATGAGGAGACGTTCGACCGGCGCGAGGACGAACTGCTGGACCGGCTGGACGAGATCAGGGCCCATGCGCAGGGCACCGACACCTGACCGCGGGGGCCGGCGCGGCGACGGGGCGCGGTCACGCGCTCCCGGCGCCGCCCTGCCCGGATACCAGGGAAGGGAGGTGCAGAGGCCGTGAACGAACCCGTCGCCAGGAGGATGGGCGACTACCCGTCCCGGTCCGGCCCGTACAGCGGCCAGGGCTCCTCGGCCAACCTCGCCGACATCCTGGAACGGGTCCTGGACAAGGGCATCGTCATCGCGGGCGACATCCAGATCAACCTGCTGGACATCGAACTGCTCACCATCAAGCTGCGCCTGCTGATCGCCTCGGTCGACAAGGCGAAGGAGATGGGCATCGACTGGTGGGAGCACGATCCTTCGCTCTCCTCCAGCGCTTCCGAGGGGTCCCGCTCGCTCCGCGAGGAGAACAAGCGGCTGCGCGCCGAGATCGAGGCCCTGCGCGAGGGCGAGGAGCTGCCGTCGGCCGAGGAGGAGGCCGAGGAGGAGGCGGACGAGGAGGACGAGGACGTGTATGAGGAGGCGGACGAGGAGGAGGAAGCGGACGAGGAGGAAGCCCGTCCCGCCGCCACCCGCCGCCCCTCACGTACTTCTCGCCCCTCACGCCCCGCACGCACGTCGCGTACCAAACGAGCCGAGCCCGGCCCCCGTAGGAAGCGACGGGACGAGTCATGACCGAGCCCGAGGCCATCACCTACGCCTATGCCGTCGCGCAGGACGCCGAGGGCTCCCTGGAGGAGGCGCTGTCCGGCCTGCCGGGAGTCGCGGACGGGCCGGTGCATCTGGTGCGCGCGGGACACCGCGGCGAGGTGGTGGTCGCCGTGAGCCCGGTGCCCGAGCGGGACTTCGAAGAGAACGCCCTGCGCACGCACCTGGAGGACCTGGACTGGCTGGAGTCGGTGGCCCGCGCCCACCACCGGGTGATCGAGGCGCTGGCCGCCCGTACCACCGTCCTGCCGCTCCGACTGGCGACGGTGTATCTCGACGACGAACGGGTGCGGCAGATGCTCGATGCCCGTCAAGAGGCCTTCGCCGAGCGGCTGTCCGACCTGGCCTCCCACACGGAGTGGGGCGTCAAGATCTATGTCGAGGCGCCCGCGGCCACCGACAGACCGGCCGAGCCACCCGCAGATGCGGACCTCAGCCCCGGACGGGCCTACCTCAGCCACCGCAAAGCGCAGCGGCACGCCCGTGACGACGCCTACCGGGAAGCCGAACAGGTCGCCCAGCGCGTCGAGACCGCGGCCCGCAGCTATGCGGTCGACCGGGTCCAGCACCGGGTGCAGCAGGGCGAACTCGCCCGTGGGCCGGGCGAGAACGTCATCAACGACGCCTATCTCGTGCCGCTGGAGTACGGCGAAAGCTTCCGCGCCGACGTGCTGCGGAGTGCCGAAGCGCTGCCCGGGGTACGGGTCGAGGTCACCGGGCCCTGGGCCCCGTACTCCTTCGCCACGCCCCCCGAAGCCGAACCGCTGAAGCGAGCCGCCCCGTGAGGCCGGCGAGCGGGCAGCCGGCACGGGCGGACGAGCCCCTGCCGGACCGGCAGATCGCGCTGATCGATCTGCTGGACCGGTTGCTCAGCGGTGGCGTGGTCCTCACCGGTGATGTGGTGCTCTCCATCGCCGACATCGACCTCGTACGCATCTCCCTGCGTGCGCTGATCGTCTCCATCAGCGAAAAGAACCCCTCCCCGTGGCACGCCACCGCACCCCTGGGCCGGGACGACGATGACCGCTGACGAGCCGCGGCCCGGCAACCGCTTCGACGATGTCGCCGACGCGGCCGCCCGCGCCTTCCGTCTGCTGCCCGCGGCACCGCAGGACGTCCCGTACCAGGCCAGTGCGGAGCCGCGGCCGGCGGCGCACCGGGTCAGCACCGATCCCGACACGGTGGAGCGGGACCTGATCAAACTCGTCCTCACCCTCGTCGAGCTGCTGCGCCAGCTGATGGAACGTCAGGCGCTGCAACGGGTCGACGCCGGAGACCTCACCGAGGAACAGGAGGAGCGCCTCGGAGCGACGCTGATGATTCTCCACAACCGCATGGTCGAACTCTGCGCTCAATACGACCTTTCGATGCAGGACCTGAATTTGGATCTCGGGCCGCTCGGGACGCTGCTGCCACCCGCGGAATGACCCTGAAGGAGCACGACATGAGCATCGGGAAGAAGACCAGGAACATCGGCCATATCGTCGAGGGAAAGGCCAAGGAAACGACCGGGAGGGCTCTCGGCAACAAAGGCCTGCAACGGAGAGGCAAAGCAGAGCAGGCCCTGGGCAAAATGCGGCAGGCGGTGGAGAAGGGCAAGGACACCTTCCGGCACTGACCGGCGCGGCCCCGCCGGCGCACCTCGTGCGACGGCGGGGCCGGGTCCTTGGGGCGCAGTGCCCTCCGGTGCGGCTCAGGGCTGCCGGCGCGCCTGGTCGACGGCCGCGCGGCCGGCCGCGGACTCCCCGTCGGCGGAGCCGGTGCTGAGCTTGCCGCCGGCGCTCTCCAGATGCGCCCGGACGAACCACTGGAACAGTTCCAGCGACCGCAGATGCTCGATCAGCAGGTCCTGGGTCACCGGATCGGTTCCCTCGGTAGCGGCCACCGCCGCTCGATGGTCCTCGACGATTCCCGAGTAGACGACGTCCAGCGCACCCAGGTGCTCGATCGCCTGCGCCCGTCCGACGGAGTAGTCCTCCCAGGTCCGCTCGGCGGCCAGTGCGCCCGGCGTGCCCGTCGGGGAGCCGCCGAGCGTCGCGATGCGTTCCGCGGTGGCGTCGACCATGGAGCGGACGGCCTCGACCTGCGGGTCGAGCATTTCGTGGACGGCGATGAAGTGCGGCCCCACGACGTTCCAGTGCACATGTTTGAGGGTGAGGGCCAGGTCATTGAGCGCATGCAGCCGCAGCCGCAGAGATTCGATGACCTTTCCTCCTTCGGCCTCGGTCATGCCGGGCACGGTGTACTGGGGGGAATTGCTCGCGGCCACGATGAGATCTCCTTTCACCACTGTCAGCTCTTCCTGTGGCGAAAAGCCGCGTGCCCGGCAACTCCCTCCGGAAACACACACCCACCCATGGATTTTCGTCCGCCCCGCCGGCCGGCTTTCCGAAAGGGCGAGGGATGCCCTCAGCGCTGGTTGAAGCGGTCGGCCGCCCGTTCGTTGAGGGCGCCGAGCACCCGCCGGAGCCGCCGGGCCGGCGGCTGCTCCGCGGCCTCGACCGTCGAGCCGTCGACGGTTCCGCGGGCGCCGTCGCGGGGCAGCACCCGCGCGAACGCCGACACCAGCCGGGTGGTGGTCACCGGTGCGAGCCCGTGCGCCCTGGCGCCGAGCCTCGCCGCCGGCGTCAGCACGATGCGGGGACGCCGTCGTCGGAGTGCGGAGACGATACGGTCCGCCGCCCGTTCGGCGCTCATCGACAGCACCGGCGCCCCGGCCAGCGCCGAGAACCATGCGTACTCCCGGCGCCGGTCCCCGCCGAAGAGGGCATGCAGATGCGACCCGGTGCGCATCAGGCCGGGGTGGACCGCGGTCACGCTGACGCCGTGCGGGCCCTCCTCCGCGCGCAGCCCCTCGGCCAGCGCGGCCACCGCCGACTTGGCGCAGGAGTACGGCAGCAGATGCGGCACGGCCAGCAGCCCCCCGATGGACCCGATGAGCGCCAGCCTGCCGCCGGCCGGGCTGCGCCGGAGGTGGGGGAGCGCGGCGAGCGCGGTGTTCAAGGCCCCGTTGAAGACGGAGTCCATCGCCTCCTGGAAGCCGTCGGGGCCGAGGGCGTCCGCCGGGCCGACCTGGATGATGCCGGCGTTGGCGATGACGATGTCCAGCCCGTCATAGTCCCTGGCGATCTCCGCGAGACGGTCCTGCACCGCGGCCCTGTCCCGCACATCGCACACCACACCGCGCACCGTGCCGCCGCGCCACTGGGCCAGCCTGCCGACGGCCCTGGCCAGTTCGGCGTCGTCCCGGGCCAGCAGAACGACATCACAGCCGTGCCGCAGCAGTTGGCGGGCCAGCAGCAGTCCGAGCCCCCGCGAGCCGCCGGTGACGACAGCGGTGAGTCCTTCGATCGAGGGAGCGGCCGGAAGCACACGCATGACGATCCCTTCCCTTGGGCGCCGGTCGGCCGAGGAGCGACCCGCGAGGGGCTCAGCCGGCGCCGGGCAGCCGTACCTCGACGCTGCCCGCACCGTCCACCCGCACCTGGAAGGACGGCTGGGGAGCGGTCGCCGGGCCACGGACGTTCGCGCCGTCCGCCAGCCGGAAGACACTGCCGTGCCAGGGGCACTCCACGCAGCCGTCGGCGATCGTGCCCTCCGTCAGGGGCCCCGACAGATGGCTGCACCGCCCGGCGAGGACATGGAGGGACCCGCCCGCCTGGCGGACCACCAGCAACGGGACCTCGCCCAGCTCCCGGCGCACCGCCTCGCCGACCGGGAAGTCCTCGACCCTGCCCACGGGATGCCAGCCCTCGTCCAGCAGACGGGGCACCGGCTCCGACTTGTTGGCGCCGGCTGCCTGCCGGTAGGCGAGGTGCCCGCCGAGCATGGCCCCGGTGCCGGCCGCGCACAGCCCCGCAAACCCGAGCACCTTGCCGCGCGCCGTACGGCCGCGGCCACGAAGCACCCAGGACCGCGCGTACAGTCCGACGGCCACGGCGATCGACACCGCGTGCACCAGGCCGGTACGCATCTGGTCCTCGTGCTGCTCGGCCCAGTCCACCCAGCCCGCCAGCGCGGCCGGTGCGGCCGTGAGGACGCCCACCCCCACCAGGAGGCGGGCACCGCGCCGGGTCCCCGGGACGACGTCGAGCACCGCGGCGGACAGCCATGCACCCATCGGCACCTGCACCAGGGCCGGGTGCAGCGGATGGCCGATCGGCAGGCCGTGCAGCACATCGCGGAAGCGCCCCAGGGGAAGCCCGCGCACCACCCGCTGCACCGGTCCGATCAGCGCATCCAGCTTCTCCAGGCGGCCCAGCGCGTCGAGGGACGACAAAAGGGTTTCCTCGGCACGGGCGAAGGCCCCTTGTGCGATGCCGCTGCCCGGGGCGAGCCCCGCGCATTCCGGTTCACTCATTCCTCTTCCTCCTCTTCTTCTTCCTCCTCTTCCTCGTCGCCCTCTTCGCCGCCCTCGTCTTCGTCCTCGTCCCCGTCTTCTTCTTCCTCGCCCTCCTTGGCCTCGGCGCCTTCCTCGTCCTCGTCGTATTCCTCGTCTTCCTCGCCGTCGTAGTCCTCGGCCTCTTCGTCCTG
This sequence comes from Streptomyces sp. NRRL S-1813, assembly GCF_000719605.1. Classification (NCBI taxonomy): domain Bacteria; kingdom Bacillati; phylum Actinomycetota; class Actinomycetes; order Kitasatosporales; family Streptomycetaceae; genus Streptomyces; species Streptomyces sp. NRRL S-1813. The sequence goes on along the minus strand of NZ_JOHB01000010.1, from coordinate 128,203 downwards.
TTCGGCCTCTTCCTCCTCGATGGCTTCTTCGTGGGTCCGTACGACCTCGCCGTCGCGGATCTCACCGCGCCAGCCCTCGGGCTCTTCGCCGGTGAGGGTGACGTAGCGCTGGAAGTGCTTGAAGTCCAGGCGCAGTCGGCGTCCCTGGACCCGCCAGACATTTCCGGTCTTCTCGAAGAATCCCGAGGCGTAGTACTCGACGACCAGCACGATGCGGGTCAGATTCGGCGCCAGTTCGTGAAAACTGACGGCACCGCGGGTTGATCCCTTGGCACCTTCGGACGTCCAGATGATGCGTTCGTCCGGCACCTGCTCCTGGACGGTCGCTTTCCATCCCCGGGTGGACGGACCGACCTTGGCCTTCCAGTCACTGGAAATCTCATCCTGCATCGACACACTGCGTACGCCCTTGGTGAAGCTGCTGAACTTCTCGTACTGCGTCCAGTGGTCGTAGGCGGTGCGCAGAGGCACCCCGATGTCGAGGACCTCGATGATGTTGGTGACCTTCTTGTCCCCCGATTTGCGCTTCTTGCCGCCGCCGAAGAATTCCTTGGCCTTCCCCACCACGCTGTCCTTGACGTTCTCCGCCGTCCCCTTGACGGCGGCCTTGACGGGGGAGTCACCACCGAGGAGATTGCCCGCGATCTTGGACAGCGATCCGCCGTTCTCGGCGACATCGTTGAGCTGGCCGGTCACATCCATGAGTTTGTCCCCGGCCCGTTCGGCCAGGTTTCCGACCCACTTCGTCGCGTAGTCCCCGAGTTCGCCGCGCAGGCGATCGAGTCCCGAGTCCGCTTTGTCCTGTCCCGTGTTGGCCATGACCGGTTACCTCCGGCGCTCGGTGCGCGATGACGCCTTCTTGGCGCTCTTCTTCGCAGCGGGGGCTGCCTTCTTGCCTGAAGCGGCCTTCTTCGCAGGAGCCTTCTTGGCGGCCTTTCCGGCCGTCTTGTTGGCCGCGGTCTTCTTTGCCGCGGTCTTCTTTGCCGCGGTCTTCTTGGCCGGGGCCGCCTTCTTGGCAGCGGCCTTTCCGGCCGCCTTTTTGGCCGGGGCCTCCTTGGCGGACTTCGTCGCCGCCGTCTTCTTCGCCGCCGTCTTCTTGGCAGCGGTCTTCTTCGCGGGTGCCGTCTTCTTCGCGGCCGCCCGTCCCGCGGCGGCCTTCTTCCCGGTGGCCTTCTTCCCGGCGGACTTCGCGGGCTTCTCCACCGGCTCTTCTTCTTCCTCTTCCTCCTCCTCGGGCTCCTCCTCTTCGTCGTACTCGTCCTCGTACTCGTCTTCGGGCTCTTCCTCCTCTTCCTCCTCTTCTTCCGGCTCCTCGTCCTCGTCGTACGCGTACTCGCCCTCTTCCTCTTCCTCCTCCTCGGGTTCCTCTTCCTCCTCGAGCCCGATGCCATCGAGCTTGAGGGACCGGTCGTGGACGGTGTCGGCGAGCGTCGTCAGACGGCGGTTGGCGGCCGTCGTCACGGCCTTCCGGCCGGCGTCCATCACTTCCCCGCGCAGCTGTTCACCCAGCTCCGCGACCTGGGGGATCTCGCTGAGCTTGCGCACCCCCTGGGCCACGAGCTGGCGTGGTTCAAGTCCGAATTGACGCCCGGCGATATACGACGCCACGGTGAGCGCAAATCGGCCCTTCTTCGTACGGCCCAGCACATAGCCGCCGGCAAGGGCGGCGGCCAGCAGGACCTTGCTTGTGTCATTCATGGGTGCGTCACCTTTTCCCGGACATGCAGCCGATCGGCGTCTGTGCAGGGGCCGCCATCCGGCGGCGCAGTTGTGCCCTATCTCCAGAGTGGTCGGAGTCTCGACCCGCGCATCTCGAGCGGGCCGAAGTGGCCCGTACGGTCACCCTGCGGAAGCGACCGGTCCTGTTGCGTGACGGGATGACACGGGGTGCTTTCCGAACGGAAACAGGCGGTGACGCCGTCCGGGACCGGCAGCGGCCGCGGCAGGTGTGCGGGAGCCGCGCAACGGCCCTAGGCTCGAAACATGCCGGGAACACGCCGTGCACCGTCTCGTGTGGGAGTAGGGGGAGCGCGGTGTGTTCACCGGCGCAGGGCGCCCGCGGCCGTTGTGGCGGTGGTGGCGCTGCTCGGCACATTCGCCGGAACTCCGGGCGCGGCGGCGGTCGATGACCCCGATCTGACGTCCTTCCACCAGCAGGCACTGGCCTGGGAACCCTGCGGCGAGGACCTTCAGAACGGCGCGCAGAGCGGAGGCGCCGGGCAGCCGGCCGGCTTCCGGAAACGGCTGGAGTGCGCGCGACTGGAGGTGCCGCGGGACTACGGCGACCCCGGACGCAGCACGATGCAGGTCCAGCTGATCCGGCTGAAGGCGACCGGTCCCGGGAAACGGCTCGGCTCGCTGGTGCTCAACCCCGGCGGACCGGGTGCTTCCGGCGTCAACTACCTGATCGACAGCGGGAGCGCCTTCGCGCGGCTGGGGCAGCGCTACGACATCGTCAGCTTCGATCCGCGCGGCACCGGCCACACCGAACCGGTCTCCTGCGGCAGCAAGCTCGCCCCGCCGCCCGGCACCGCCGCCGACAGCCTCGCCGCGAAGGAGAAGCGCATCAACGAGGCCTGCGGGCGCTACTCCGGCGGGCTGCTGAAGTGGGTCGGGACCCCCGATGTCGCCCGGGACATGGACGTCCTGCGCGCCGCGGTCCGCGACGACAAGCTCAACTACCTGGGGTTCTCGTACGGCACCAAGCTCGGTGCCGTCTACGCCCATGAGTTCCCCCACAAGGTCGGCCGGATGGTCCTGGACAGCGTCGAGGACCCGACCAAGAACGCCTGGCAGACCGCGCTGTCCCAGGCCCGGGGCTTCCAGCGGGCGCTGGACGAATTCTCCGCGGGCTGTGTCCGTGTCGCGGGCTGCCCGCTGGGCACCGACAAGAGCAAGGCGGAGGAGCAACTGCGCCGGTGGTACGGGCAGTTGAACGACCGTCCGATGAAGGTGAACGGGGAGACGGTGGACGAGACCACCTATGTGTACGCCTTGCGGGAGGCCCTGTACAGCAGGAGCGTCTGGCCGACGCTGCGTACGGCCCTGGAGCAGCTGCGGCGCGGCGACGGCTCCGGGATCCTGCGCCTGAGCGACGCGGGTGGCAGCAGCGCCGCTCGCGTCGACGGCGTCCCGGCGCGGCCCGTCGGCCGGGACGACCTACCGCCGCAGGACCAGCTGGCCCTCCGGGCGATCTCCTGCCGGGACACCTCGGAACGCTATGGCGAAGACGATTTCCCCCGGGCGGAGCGCGAACTCACGCAGGCTTCCCCGCTCTTCGGCCCGGACATCGCACCGACCCTGCTGGACTGTCACGACTGGCCCGTTGCGGGCGACGACTCCTCCCGTGAGGTCGCGGCGCCCGACGCGCCGCCCCTTCTGCTCGTCGCGACCACCAACGACCCGGCGACCCCCTACGAGGGCGCGTTCCACATGGCCCGTGCGCTGGACAACTCCAGCGTCGTGCTGACCTTCCGCGGTGAGGGCCATGCCGCCTACACCACCGGCGACCCCTGCGTACATCAGCATGTCGACGGCTTCCTGCTGAACGGCACCCTGCCGAAGCCCCATACCGCCTGCGGCTGACGGCCGGGCCCGCCGCGGGGCGAGGACGCGTACGACCACGACTACCTGTAGTAGCGGTTGTCCTCGACATCGACGACCGGGGCGCCGGGGGAGGGCGGCTGGGTACGCCGCCGCTTCAGGATGCTCACATAGGTGGCGAGACCGATGATGCCGACGAGCATCATGATGATCCCCACCAGGTCGACGTTGATCCCGGCAACATGCAAGTCGACGGCGAAGGTGAGGATCGCCCCCACCGCAAGTAGACCGATGCACCCGCCAATACCCATCGTGTCAGCCTCCCTAACTCTCCGGGCAGTGACCCCCGTTGAGGGGCGCGTACCCGGGGGCGGGCGCCTTATGTCCGGACGCGGCGCGGGGCGGCAGCCGGCCGGGGCCCCGGCAAGGGCTCAGCCGGCCCGCCGCCCGCCCCTGCCCGCGGTCTTCTTCGCCGCGGCCGTCTTCTTGGCAGGCGTCTTCTTGGCGGCCGTTTTCGTGGTGGCGGCCTTCTTCGCCGCCGTCTTCTTCGCCGTGCTCTTCTTCGTGGTGCGGCCGGATCCGCCACCGCCCGGGGCACCCTCGGTCTCCTCGTCCTCGCCGCGGGACTTCTTGGCCGCGCGCACGCTGTCCTGAAGGGCCGCCATCAAGTCCATCACCTGGCCGGCCGGCTGCTCCTCACCGGCCGGGAATTCCGGCTCGCGATGCGCCAGCTTCGCCGCCACGATCTCCTCGAGCGCCTCACGGTAGTGATCGTGCACATCGTCTTCCGACAGCTCGCCGAAGGAATCCATGAGCGTCTCGGCGGCCGCCACCTCGGCGGGGGCGACCTCCGGCTGCCGCTCGGGCAGCACCCCGTCCATCGGGCGGATCTGGTGCGGCCACAGCAGCACCTGCATGACCAGCGCGCCCTCCATCGGGCGGATCATGGCGAGCGTCTCCCGCCCGTGCAGCGCGATCTTGCCGAGCCCGACGCGCTGATGCCGTTCCATCGCCTCGCGCAGCAGCACATAGGGCTTGGCCGCGGCGGGGCTGTCGATGCCCAGGTAGTAGCCCTTGCCCATCTGTAGCGGGTCGATGTCCCCGCCGGCGACGAAGGCCAGGATCGTCAGCGTCTTCGCGGTCGGCAGCGGCAGCGCGTCCAGATCGTCGTCGCTCAGCGGTACGACGGTGTCCCTGTCGTCGGGCTTGTAGCCCCGGCCGATCTCGTCCGGGGGGATCTCGACGTCCTCCAGCGAGCACACGGGCTGATTGCGGACCCGTCCGCCGTCCGCCGTATGGATCCGCACAAAGCTGACCGACGTGGAGCTGTCCGTGGCGTTGTACGCGGCGACCGGGATCGTGACCAGGCCGAAGCTGATGGAGAACTTCGCCGTGGGGCGCATGGGGGCCGCCTTCATCGGAGCCATTCGGCACCATGCTAGGCGGGGCGGACGGACCGTACATCCCGGGCGATTCCGGGTGCGCGCCGTTCGGGTGGCGGCGCCCCGGCTGCCGTGCGGCACGGTGCTCGGATGCCCCCGCCCCACCCCGCTCAGGAGGCCGCGGCCGTCACCCGGCCCGCCCGGACCGCCTCCCTGAGCGTCTGGTGGTCGTGCTCGTTCTGGTCCGCGTAACGCTCCGCGAACCGTGCCAGCGCCTCGTCGAAGACCGTGCTCCTGCCGAGGTAGGCGCCGATCGCGATCCGGTCGCCGGACCTGGCGTGCGCCCGGGCCAGGGTGGCCCCGCAGCGTACGGCGAACCGCCGCATACCCGTCGGCACCATCACATCCGTCGGCATGATGCCCTTCCAGTCACGCAATTGGCGTACATAGAAGTCGCGTGGGCGCCCGTCGATGCCGGTGACCCGGTCCCAGCCGAGGAAGATGTCGCCGGCAGCCTGCATCAACCGCTGGCCGGCCACCACGCGTTCGCCCTGGTGGGTGTGCGGGCCGGGGCCGGCGTACGGGGCGAGTACGGACTCATCGGCCTCCTTGGCCTGGAGCAGGAGCGGGTCGTCCATGTCCTTGCCGAGCAGCAGCACGATCCAGCAGCGGGTGCCCACACTGCCGACCCCGACGACCTTGCGGGCCATGTCGACGACCCGGTACTGCTCCAGCAGCCGGCGATGGTCCGAACGCAGTGTGCGGCCGTAGCTCTGGACCAGTCCGTGGATCTGCTCCGTCAGCCGGTCACGCTCGACGTCCGGCAGCAGATCGTCCAGCGGCACGATCAACGGCGGATCGGCGGCGATCCGCACCTGGCCGCCGCTCCTCCGGGTCAGCTTGCGATACGCCTGCACGGTGTCGCGCGTACGGGCTTCCTCGATGGTGCGGGCCAGACCCGCACGGCCCCTGCTGCCCAGCTCATGCGCCTCCTCGGCCTCGACGTCGGCCATATCGGCATGGGCGTACCAGACCTCCAGGGTGCGCATGTCCGCGTAGCGGCGCATCTCCTCGCGGTAGGACGCGCAGGCGGCCCGGACGATGCCGGCCCGGACCTTCTCGGGGAAACCGTTCCCGCGCCCCGCGATGGCGAAGCTGGCCGCCAGCCGTTTGACGTCCCACTCCCACGGTCCTGGCAAGGTCTCGTCGAAGTCGTTGAGGTCGAACATCAGATGGCGCTCGGGGGAGGCCAGCAGCCGGAAGTTCAGCAGATGGGCGTCCCCGCACAGTTGGGTCCGCAGCCCCGTGGACGGTGTCGTGGCCAGGTCCGCCGCCATGATGGCGGCGGCACCGCGGTAGAAGCGGAACGGGGACTCCAGCATCCGTCCGTAGCGAAGAGGCACCAACTCCGGTACACGGAGCGCGGACTGCCGTTCGATGATGTCCACCGGGTCGGCCCGGCCGGCCGCGGGGGTGAACTCCGCATGACGGGTGCGGGGCACTTCGGAGCGAAGTGCCCTGCCTGCTTCCGCGCGTTCCTGCGGGGTGGGTCCGGTGGTCATGACCGTGGCCGGAGGGGGTGTTCAGCTCACCGGGCGGCCGCGGTGCGGTGGTGGTTGTCCGTGCACAGTGCCCAGATGATGAAGATGTCGATGGCGATCAGCACGATGGCCCAGAAGGGGTAGTGGGGGATCCACAGGAAGTTCGCCAGCGCCCCCAGGCCCGCCAGGATGACACCGATCACCCGTGCCCACATCGCGCCCGTGGAGAGCAGCGCGACACCGGCGAGGAGGATGACGATGCCCAGGATGAGATGGATCCAGCCCCATCCCGTCAGGTTGAAGGAGAAAACGTAGTTCTGCGTGGTGACGAAGACGTTGTCCTTGGCGATGGCGGAGATGCCCTCGAAGAAGGCCATCGCGCCACCGAAGATCATCAGGACTGCGGCGAATGCCGTCCATCCGCTCACATCGCGCTTCTGAGTCGCCATGGGTGACTCCTCACTTGAGAAACCTGGCCGTCCATACCGGACCCGCCGGTGGTCATGCAGTTCGTTCCACATTCACACAGGTACCGGTCAGCCGCATGTCAGGGATGTTCGAAGGCCTGGAGCACCCCGGCCACCGCAAAGCAGAGCGCTCCGGTGAGGGTCCCCCAGTTGGCGATGCCGACGCTGACCAGGCTTCCGGTCTCGGGCCGGGTGAAGGCGGCCAGCGCGGCCACCATGAAGAGCACCGAACCGAGCTGATTGAGCGCGACGATCCACCACCCGAGACTGCGCCGTTCGAGGCACAGCCGGCCGTGGCAGACCTCGACGACCGCCAGCTGCCCCGAGATCAGGAACAGCAGACAGCCGACCATGTCCGGCGCCCAGACCAGCCGGTTCATCTGCTGGACCGTCAGCCCCTGGAGAAACGAATCCAGCAGATTGATGCCGAACACCAGTGTGCCCGCGAACAGCACGAAGGTACTCAGCCAGTCGATCCGGCCCGGTTCATAGCTCCACCACCGGAAGCGGTGCGTGGTCAGCGAAGCCGCGGCGCTCTCCCGGCGCGGAGCGTTGATGGCCTGGACGAGGGAGGCATAGCCGCCCAGGGTGAAGAACACGCCGCCGACGAAGTAGATCGTGGCGGTCCCGGTGGCGCTCATCGAGCTGAACTGGGCGAGCGCCGCACCGAGGACGAACAGCGTGCCGCCGAAGGTGAAGGAGCCCGCGGCGACGCCGTTGAGCCTGCGCAGACGGGTCAGTGCCGCGGCGCCGGCGCGCCGCACGCTGCTCTCGGTGGCCCCGGCGGGCCGCACCGCGAGCGTCCCGCGCTTGCGGGCCGCCCGTGACTCCCAGACGGCGGTCTCACCCGCTTCGAGGCGCCAGGTCAGCCGGGTGGTGAACGGTCCCGCACCTTCGGCGCGCTCCTCGGAATGCCCCACCCGCCGAGCCTACCGATCCCGTACGGGAATGCCGGGCAGCGCCTCGTCAGGTCCTCGCCGGGGCCCCGCTGGTCCGCGGGGTGCCGGGCGGCGAGGCGGACGGGGGCGTTCCGGGCGTCCGTGCCGCCCAGGCGCGCACTTCCTCCGTGGCGACGTCGAGCATCTCGGTCCGCGTACGCGCCGCGTCACGCTGCCGTCCGGCCGGACGGACGGCAGCCGAACGGCACGCATACGGCTCCTCGGAGGCGAACCGGTGCCGGTCGGTCTTAATGGTGCGACGGTTCGGCCCGCCGTGCGGTGCCCGGCGCGGGGAGCGGATCGGGCGCGGGTCCGGGCTGCGGTCCGGGCGTCGGTGGCGCCGGGTTCGGCGGGATCGGATCCGGCTCGGGGCCCGGTACCGGCGGGGGCACGGGGTCGGGTCCGGGGGCGGGGACCGGGCCGGGGGCCGGGCCCGGCGTGGGTCCGGGCGGCCCGGGGCCCGGACCCGGAGTCGGCGGGACCGGATCCGGATGGGTGGGGCCTGGCGGTCCCGGTGGCTGTCGCACCGTCATCTGCTCCTCACGCGTCGCTTCCCGGCGGCCGAGCGCCTGACGCTCGCTCCGCGCGGCATGCTGCTCTCCTTGCCGATCCTGCGCCGGCCATGCGCAGCGAGACGCACCGACCCCGCGCAGTGAGACGCACGGGCCCGCTGCGCAGCGAGACGCACGGACCCGCCTTCCCGGCGTACGTACACACTCTGCGACGGCACCGGCCACTCGGCGACAGGGGAGGCGAACGGGCGCGTCGCGCGCAGGGCCACCCGGACGCGGGAGCGTACGACGGCCCGGAGCGGGTAACCCCGCCCGCATGAACGCCACAGAGACGGGCACCGGCACGGATACGGACTCGGACACGGTCCGCGCGGGCCGTCGCACGGTGCGGATCCACCGGCCGGACAAGGTGCTGTTCCCCGACGACGGTCCGACCAAGGCCGATGTCATCGACTACTACGGCCGGGTGGCCGCCTCGATGGTCCCCCAGCTGCGGGGGCGGCCGCTGATGCTGGAACGGCTTCCGGAGGGGCTGGGCGGACCGCAGTTCATGCAGAAGGACACCCCGGACCACTACCCCGACTGGATCCGGCGGGCACGGGTCACCAAGGAGGGCGGCACCGTCACGCATACCGTCTGCGACGACAAGGCGACCCTCCTCTTCCTCGCCGACCAGGCCTGCCTCACCTTCCACCGCTGGCTGTCGCGCGCCGACCGGCCCGACCACCCCGACCGGCTGGTGTTCGATCTCGACCCGCCCGGCCCGGACTTCGAGGCGGTACGGGAGGCCGCCCGGCAGCTCTGTGCGCTGCTCGACGAACTCGGCCTGCCGGCCACCCTGATGACCACCGGATCGAAGGGGCTGCACGTCACCGTCCCGCTGGACGGCCGAAGCGACTTCGACACGGTACGGGGCTTCGCCCAGGAGGTGGCCCAGGTGCTGGCGGGGCGTCACCCGGACCGTCTGACCTCCGCCGTACGCAAGAAGTCGCGCGGCGACCGGCTCTACCTCGATGTGCAGCGCAACGCCTATGCGCAGACGGCGGTCGCGCCCTGGTCGCTGCGGCCCAAAGCCGGTGCCCCGGTTGCCGTGCCGATCAGCCGGAAGCAGCTCGACGATCCCCACATCACCGCACAGACCTGGTCGTTGAAGGATGTCGCGGGCGTCCTGGAGCAGGCGAGGTCGCGGCCGTGGTCCGGGGTGCCGGCCCGCGGGCGTTCGCTGGGCCCGGCACGACGGCGGCTCGACGGGCTGCGGGGGGCGGGGTGAGGTACGTGCACGGGCCGGTGGTGAGCGGCCGGGCGGCTCGCGGAAAGCCGTCCGGCGCCTGCGCGTTTTCGGCCTTCCGGGCGCTGCTCCGCCTCAGCCCTCCGGCCGCCGCTCCGCCTCGTCCTGCTCGGGCTCGCCGTTCACCGCTCTGTCGAGCTGCCGACGCTCCCGCCGGGCCCGTGCGCGGTCCCTCGGTGAGGCTTCCGTGACGTCCAGGAAGAGCTGGTCGGCGATCGGCCAGTTCTCCCGGACGGCCTTCTTCAGCCGCACCAGGACCTCCTCCACCTCCTCGCTGTCCAGCCCGGGGACGAGATCGACACGGGCCGCGACCAGCGTCGACCGGGTCCCCAGCCGCATCGACAGCAGGGTGGTCACCGTGTCGATCTCCGGCTGGGCCTCCAGGAACTCCCGGATGGCCTGCCGCAGCGCCGGGTCGGCGGCCTCGCCGATGATCTGGCCGCGGGACTGCTTGGCGAGCTGGTAGGCGACGAACACCAGCAGCGCGCCGATGATCACCGACGCCCAGGCCTCCCACTGCACCTGGCCGGTGATCATGTGAAGTCCCATGCCGACCATGGCGACCACCACACCGAAACAGGCGGTGGAGTCCTCCGCCAGCACGGTCCGCAAGGCCGGGTCGTCGGCCGCGCGGATCGCCTCCCGCATGCTGCGGCCGTCCTGCCGTGCCTGGCTGCGGACCTGGAGCACGGCGCGGACCAGCGAGGAGCCCTCGGCGACCAGTGCCACGGCCAGCACGATCAGGCCGACGACATAGCCCGTACGGGTCTCCGAACTGCCCGAGCGCAGTGCCTCGATTCCCTGGAAGACGGAGAAACAGCCGCCCATGACGAAAATGCCGACGGCGGCGAGCAGGGACCAGAAGTACCGCTCTTTTCCGTAGCCGAAAGGGTGCTTGCTGTCGGGCGCGCGTTTGCTGCGCTTGAGGGAGGCGAGCAGGAAAATCTCGTTGAGGCTGTCGGCGACCGAGTGCGCGGCCTCGGACAGCAGCGCGGGTGAGGCAGCGAACAGCCCGCCGAGCAGCTTGGCCAGGGCGATCACCAAGTTGGCGCCGAGCGCCACGAGAACGGTGACCGCGGTTTCCGCGTCCTCCTGGTCCTTCTGGTCCTTTGCCCCCTCCTGCTCCGACCGACCGGTGGAGTGAAGCGCAGCCTCAGCGTCCCGGGACAAGCGTCGCCTCCCCGTCGTCGGTCGGACAGCGACGTGAGCGTAGTCGCCCGGACGTGGCCGCGCACCCGCTGCGGGGGCATTGGGCCCCACGGAGCAGTGGCGGTTTCCCGCCCGGCGCACCGGGGAGTGTGACAGCGGATCACCCACGACACGACAAGCGGATCACCCACGACACGACAGAGGGCAGGGCGTGGCCAGGACTTCTCTTCTCGACCTCATGAGCCTCGGCGGGGGCGCCGCATGAGCCCCCGCGGCGGGCAGCGGGCCGTTGCGCGATCCCTGCTGGAGCGGCACGGTGAGACCTTTGCGGCACAGAGCGGGATCCGGCTGGGGAACACGCCGCAACCGCTCTACCAGGTGCTGGTGCTGGCCGGTCTGCTCAGTGCGCGGATCCGCGCCTCCGTGGCGGTGGCGGCCGCGCGCGCCCTGTTCGACGCGGGCATGCGCACACCGCGGCGGATGGCGGAGGCGACCTGGCAGCAACGGGTGGACGCGCTGGGGGAGGGCGGATACCGGCGCTACGACGAGCGCACCGCAACCCAGCTCGGTGACGGGGCCACACTGCTGCTGGACACCTACGGCGGCGATCTACGGCGGATGCGGGAGGAAGCCGGCGGCGACACCGCCGCGCTGCGTGGCGCCCTGCGGAAGGTGCCGGGCCTGGGGCCGGCGGGCTGCGACATCTTTCTGCGTGAGGTGCAGGGCGTCTGGACCGAACTCGCCCCGTATCTCGATGCCAAGGCCGTCCAGGGGGCGGAGCGGCTGGGCCTGCCGGACGACAGTGGGAAGCTCGCGCGGCTGGTCGGGCAGGACGAGACCGCCGCCTTCGCCTCGGGGCTGGTACGCGCGGCGCTGGACCGTTCCGTCGTCGACGACGTACTGGAGGCATCGGGCGCCTGACCCGGCACCCGCGGCGCCACCGACCGGCCGCGGCCACGGGACGCCGCGTGAACCGGTAGCTGCCACTGACGCCACTGACGCCACTGACGGCGCTGACGGTACCGACGGGACTGACGGCACGGAAGCCGTCCGCACCCGTCACACGATCAGTGCCGCCAGCAGAGTGATGCCCGCCAGGAACCAGGCGACATAGTCGCCCACATGACCGGAGTGCAGGCGGCGCAGCGGCGTGGCCCAGCGCGTCGGTTCCCGGCGTTCGGGCCGCCGCACGGCCGGCAGGGCGAGCGCCGTGGCCAGCGCGGTGGCCAGCAGGCCCCACAGCACACCGGCCATGGTCCAGTGCGGCGGGGGAGTGAGGGCGGGCTCCGCCGCCCGGCCGTACAGGACGGCCGTGAGGTATCCGGCGTGGTCGGTGAAGGCGTCGGCGGCCCGGCCGACGCCGGCGCGCAGGGCCGGGACCAGCCCCACCGCCAGCGCCCCGGCGAGCAGCGCCGTGGGCACGATGAGCATGCTGTCCGGGATCCGGGAGAGCCGCCCGCCACGGGTCTCCGGCTCCTCCTCTTTCCCGGTCGTCTCGGCGTCGTCGTCGGCCGGGCGGGACTCCGGGGCCGCGCTCTCCGGAACCGGCCCCAGCCCCAGGAACACCCGCGCCCCGGCCCGCAGCACCGCGCCCCCGGTGACCGCCGAGACCAGCACGCACAGCGCCGTCGCCCAGCCGCCCGCCGCCTCTTCGATGACGGCCTTGCCCAGCGCGGTGCCGAACGGCGGCAGCCCGGCGAGCGCCAGCCCGCCGACGCCGAACAGCACGCCCGCCCAACGGAGTTCCCGCCCCTTGCCGTGCAGCTGGAGCTCGTCGACGCTGCCGAACCGGTCCAGCAGAATTCCCGCACAGGCGAAGAGCGCGGCCTTCACCCCGGCATGCGCCAGCACGTACAGGGCGACGCCGCCGAGCCCCTCCGGGGTGAGCGTCGCGAGGCCCACCAGGAACATTCCGGTGTGCGCGATGGTGGAGTAGGCCAGCAGCCGCTTGAGATGGCGCTGCTGCCAGCACATCACCGCACCCAGCACGGCCGTCAGCACGCCCAGGGCCAGCAGAGCCCGGTGCGCCGCGGGCGCCGGGATGCCGCCGGGGCCGGCGAAGACCGTCCAGTAGACGCGGGCCGTGCCGTACAGGCCCAGCTCGACCATGACCCCGGACAGCAGCATGCACACCGGCGTCGGCGCCACCGCATGCGCATCGGCGAGCCAGAAGTGGAACGGCACCGCCGCGGCCTTGACCAGCAGACCGGTGACGACGAGGACGAAGGAGGCGATCACCAGCGCGTCCGGGCCGCCGGGGCGTGCATCGAGGGCGCTGCCGATCTGGGCGAGGCCGAGTTCGCCGGTCCGGGCGTAGAGCAGCCCGATGCCCAGCAAGCTGGTGTAGGCGCCGAGGGAGTTGACGAGGGCGAACACCAGCGCCCCCTGGACCGCGCGGGCCTCCTCGACGCGGTAGCCCGTCAGCGCATACGCGACGACGCCCATCAGCTCGAAGAAGACAAAGGCGTTGAAGAGGTCCCCGGTGAGCGAGAAGCCGCACATGCCCGCCTGGAAGAGCAGCACCAGGGCGGGGAAGGAGCCGGCATGGCGGCGTGGCGGTTCGTCGAAGTACCGCCAGGCGTAGGCGAGGGCGGCCAGTGCCAGCAGCGAGACCAGCGTGGCCAGGCCGAGGCCGATGCGGTCGCCGACCAGCACGATGCCCACGCTCGCCCCGCCGTGCGGCCGCCACCCGCCCAGCCACTCCACGGGCCGTGCGGTGGAGGACGGCGTGGCGCCCGAGGCGTACAACGCGAGCGTCGCGGCGCCCGCGGCGAAAAGGCACCCCAGCATCTCCGCCGCGTACCGGGGCAGCCGGCGGCCCGCGCCGACCAGCACCGCCGCGCCGAACAGCGGAGTGGCCACGATCAGCGGCAGGGTCTGCGCGACGCTCACCCGCGCAGCTCCGAGAGTTCGTCCGGATCCACCGTCCGGTGCCGCTTGGCGACCTGGATGACCAGGGAGAGCAGCAGCGCGGTGACGGTCGCCCCGATGACGATGTCGGTGAGGGTCAGGGCCTGCACGACGGGATCGACGACGGGGCGCGAGCCCGGCGCGATGTCGGAGAAGACCGGGGCGGTGCCGCCGTCCCGGTACCCGATGGCGAGCAGCAGCACATACGTCGAGGACTGGCAGACGGCGAGGCAGCCCACGGCGTGGATGAGGTTGCGGCTGGTGGCCAGCCCGTAACAGCCGATCAGGAACAGCCACGCCGCGATCACATACGACAGCACACTCATGCCCTCGCCTCCGCCTCGTCGTCCCGGCCTTCGCTCTCGATCTCCACGGCCTGGTCCAGGAAACGGGCCAGCAGCACGACCACCCCGCACGCCACCTCCACGCCGATGGCGGCGTTGAGCAGCGGAACGGTGCCCCCGGAGGAGAGCGTGTTGAAGGTGCCGTAGGGAAGGAAGTTGGCCAGGAACGCCGCCCCGGTCAGCAGCGCGGCCGCGCCCACCAGCAGATAGGCGGCCTCGCCCGCGGCGTCCGCCACCTCGTACATGCCGACCGGTCTGATCCTCTCCAGCGCCCGGTAGTCCACGGCGATGTAGAGCAGATGCAGCGAGGTGGCGACCACGACCCCGCCCTGGAAGCCGCCGCCGGGGCTGAGCTGGCCGTGCGCGATGACGTACAGGCCGATGAGCAGGGTGACGGGCAGCGCGATCAGCGCATAGCGGCGCACCGGCGGCGCGACCCGGACCGGCTCCGGGGGCAGCCGGTCCTCGTCGCGGGTCTGCCGCAGCAGGGTGACGGTGCCCACGACCGAGGCGAACAGGATGGACTCCTCACCGAGGGTGTCAAAGGCGCGCTGGTCGAAGTTGACGGAGGAGACGGTGTTGGCGGTGTGCCGGGCGAGCGCGGCATGGACGGCCCGGTCGCCGTACGGATGCCACAGGCCGCCGAACGCGGGCAGATCGAAGCAGGCCAGGAGGAACAGCACGGTCACGCCCAGGCCGCCGGCGGCCAGCACACACAGCCGCAGCCGCATGCTCATTCGTGCTCCTCCCGGCGCTCGCTGCGCGCCTTGCGCCGGACCTTGCGCACGGACAGCAGCACCATCAGCGGGGTCAGCGCCGAGCCGACCGCCAGCTGGGAGAGCGCGACATCGGGGGCCTGGAGCAGCAGGAAGAGGGCGGCCAGCGCGAGGCCGAGCAGGGACAGCAGAAAGGACTGGCGTACCGGGTCGCGCACCAGGACGGTGGCGGTCCCGGCGACGGCCACCAGGACCAGGCCGAGGAGCAGCGGCAGGTCGTCAGCCATCGGACATCCCTTCCGCGGGCCCGGTCCGGCCGTGCCCGGTGCTGACGGCGGCGGTCACCGCGCGGGCGGCCACCCGGCTCCCCATCATCAACAGCACGCCGATGACCAGCAGTTTCACCAGCGCTCTGCCGGGTCCGGCGGCCACGCACAGCGGCAGCACCACCGCGGGCACCGCGACGTAGGTGAGCGCTGTGACCGTGAGCAGGGTGCGCGGCCGCGGCGGACGGTCCGCCAACCGGTCGGCGAGCAGCCGCACATAGAGCAGCGTGCCGGCCGGCCCCAGCACCGCGAGCACCAGCGCCGGATCGACATACGCCGGGCGGCCGTAGCCCTGGGCCAGCAGCAGGACGACGAGGCTGAGCAGCGTGGTGACCAGGTTCTGGGCAGGCACCCGCCGCCGGACCGGGCCGGTGGCGGCGCCGTACGCGGCCGGGACGACGCCGCACAGCAGGAGCGCGGTGCCCGCTGCGGTCCACCCGTTCACCGGCGCTCCGTCGCGCGGCGCGCCCCGCAGGCCGCCGCGGCGGCGAGCAGCGCGGCGCCGGCGCCGACCGCCCATTCCAGAGTGCCGACGGGACCGATCAGTACGATCCAGAGTCCGGTCAACACCGCCCACCATCCGATGAGTTCGGCGCCGGTCGTCAGCCGTCGAGCCATCCGCGCACCTCCTGAGGCCCGGGTACCCGGGCCTCAGGCTCACATGCGGGGGCCCGGCCGCCCGGTCACCGCGCCGCGTGTCACTCCGTCGGGGGCGGCCATCGGGCAGCCGTGCGCCGTCAGCCCGCCCAGGTCCAGTCGGCGACCTCCGGCAGGTCGGTGCCGTGCTCCCGGATCCAGGCGTGGTGGCGGGTACGGACGTCCGCCATCGCCTGCCGCAGCGCGATGGCGCGCACCCCGAGGCCCGGCACCCGGTCGATCACATCCATCACCAGCCGGTACCGGTCCAGATCGTTGCGGACGACCATGTCGAAGGGCGTGGTGGTGGTGCCCTCCTCCTTGTAGCCGCGGACGTGCAGATTCTCGTGCCCGGCGCGGCGGTAGCAGAGGCGGTGGATCAGCCACGGATAGCCGTGGTAGGCGAAGACGACTGGTTTGTCGCGGGTGAACAGCGCGTCGTACTCGGGGTCCGGCATACCGTGCGGATGCTCGCCCGACGGCAGCAGCCGGGCCATGTCGACGACATTGACCACCCGCACCGCCAGCTCCGGCAGATGCCGGCGCAGCAGATCGGCCGCCGCCAGCGTCTCCTGCGTGGGCACGTCCCCCGCGCAGGCCAGTACGACGTCCGGCTCGCGGCTGCCGTCCTCGGTGCCCGCCCACTCCCAGGCGCCGGCGCCGCGCGCGCAGTGGGTGCGGGCCTCGTCGAGGGTGAGCCAGTCGAAGCCCGGCTGTTTGCCGGCCACGATCACATTGACGTAGTCGCGGCTGCGCAGCGCATGATCGGCGACCGAGAGCAGGGTGTTGGCGTCCGGCGGCAGATAGACCCGGACCACCTCCGGGCTCTTGTTGAGGATGTGGTCGACGAAGCCGGGGTCCTGGTGCGAGAAGCCGTTGTGGTCCTGCCGCCAGACATGGGAGGTGAGCAGGTAGTTCAGTGAGGCGATGGGACGCCGCCAGGGCAGCCGGCGCGCGGTCCGCAGCCATTTGATGTGCTGGTTGACCATGGAGTCGACGATGTGCGCGAACGCCTCGTAGCTGGAGAAGAGCCCGTGCCGGCCGGTGAGGAGATAGCCCTCCAGCCACCCCTGGCACAGATGCTCGGAGAGCACCTCCATGACCCGGCCGTCGCGCGCGAGATGCTCGTCGGTGCCGAGCGTTTCGGCCTGCCAGGCCTTGCCGGTGGCGTCGTAGAGCGCCTCCAGGCGGTTCGACGCGGTCTCGTCGGGGCCCACGACACGGAAGTCCCGGCGCTCGGCGGTGGCCTCCATGACCGCCTCCAGCAGCCCGCCCAGCACCCGGGTCGGCTCGTGCAGCTCGCTGCCGCGCTTGGTCACCTCCACCGCGTACCGCTCCAGTGGCGGGACGGGCAGATCGCGCAGCAGCAGACCGCCATTGGCGTGCGGCGAGGCGCCCAGCCGGCGCGACCCCTCGGGCACACAGGCGAGGACCTCCGGACGCGGCCGGCCCTCGTCGTCGAACAGCTCGTCGGGCCGGTACGAACGCAGCCAGTCCTCCAGCTGCCGCAGATGCTGGGCGTTCTCGCGTACGCCCGGCAGCGGGACCTGGTGGGCGCGCCAGGTGCCCTCGACGGGCTGCCCGTCGACCTCGTGCGGACCGGTCCAGCCCTTGGGCGTACGCAGCACGATCATGGGCCAGCGGGGGCGCTCGGTCACCCCTTCGGTGCGGGCCCGGCGCTGGATGGCGGCGATCCGGTCCAGCGCCTGGTCCATGGCGGCGGCCATCTCCTGGTGGACCGCCGCCGGATCGTCGCCGGTGACATGGATCGGCTCGTGACCGTAGCCGCGCAGCAGCGCATCCAGCTCGTCCTGCGGAATCCGGGCGAGCACCGTCGGGTTGGCGATCTTGTAGCCGTTCAGATGCAGCAGCGGCAGCACCGCGCCGTCGTGCACCGGGTCCAGGAACTTCGTGGCGTGCCAGGACGCGGCGAGCGGCCCGGTCTCCGCCTCGCCGTCGCCGACCACACAGACGACGAACAGCTCCGGGTTGTCGAACGCCGCGCCGTAGGCGTGGGTCAGGGAGTAGCCCAGCTCGCCGCCCTCATGGATCGAGCCCGGGGTCTCCGGCGCGACATGGCTGGGCACCCCGCCGGGGAACGAGAACTGCCGGAACAGCCGGGCCATGCCCTCGCCGTCCCGGCTGACATCGGGATAGGTCTCCGCGTACGTGCCGTCCAGCCAGGAGTTGGCCACCACGGCGGGGCCGCCGTGCCCCGGCCCCCACACGCACAGGGCGTCCAGCTCGCGGGCCTTGATGACGCGGTTGAGGTGGGTGTGGACCAGGTTCAGGCCGGGCGAGGTGCCCCAGTGGCCCAGCAGCCGCGGCTTGATGTGCTCGGGGCGCAGTGGCGCCGTCAGCAGCGGATTGGCCATCAGATAGATCTGCCCGACGGCCAGATAGTTGGCGGCCCGCCAGTGGGCGTCGAGACGGTGCAGCTCGGCGGCGTCCAGGGGCCCCGGCGCCGCCGGTGCCGCGCTCGTTCCCGCGCCTGCCGGGTTTTCCGCATCCTGCATGCTCATCTCCCTGTCACGGTGGCGTGCAACGGGCGTTCACAGCGTGCGCAGTGCGGGCAGCAGCTCGGCCTCGGCCCACTCCAGGAACGGCTCCTGGTGCGCGCCGCCGATCTGGACCAGGGCGACCTCTGTGAAGCCCGCGTCCACATAGGCGCGTACCGCGTCGACGAAGCGGCCGACGTCGTCGCCGCACGGGAAGGCCTCCGCGACGTCCTCGGGCCGTACGAACTCCGTCATCGCGTCGAATCCGGCCGGGCCCGGCAGCTCGGCATTGACCCGCCAGCCGCCGACCGCCCAGCGGAACTGCTCGTGGGCCCGCGCGATGGCCGCCTTGCGGTCGGGGTCGTAGCAGACGGGCAGCTGGCCGATCCGCGGTTTGTCCTGGCCGCCGTGCCGGTCGAAGGTGGTCAGCAGCTCGCCCTTGGGCTCGGTGGCGATGACCAGATCGCCCAGCCGGCCCGCGATCTCGCAGGACCGGGGGCCCGAGACGGCCACACCGATCGGCGGCGGCACCTCGGGCAGATCCCAGAGTCTGGCGTGCACCACGTCGAAGTGGGTGCCGTGGTGGGTGACCTCCCCGCCGTGGAACAGCGCCCGGATGATCTCGATCGCCTCGGCCAGCTGGTCCAGCCGTACGGGCGCGGCGGGCCACCCCGCACCCACCACGTGCTCATTGAGGTTCTCGCCGGAGCCGAGCCCCAGCCGGAACCGGCCGCCGGAGAGCAGCTGCATGGTCGCGGCCTTCTGGGCGATGACGGCGGGGTGGTAGCGGGTCGTCGGACAGGTCACATAGGTCATCAGCGGGATGCGGGTGGTCGCCTGCGCCGCGGCGCCCAGCACGCTCCAGGCGTACGGTGAGTGGCCCTGGGAGGCCAGCCACGGAAAGTAGTGGTCGGAGGTCACCGAGAAGTCGAAGCCGGCCCGCTCGGCGCCCACCACATGCTCCACCAGCGCCCGGGGCCCGGCCTGTTCGGTCATCATTGTGTATCCGACATCCACCATTCCATCCACCTTGCTGGGGGTGCGCAGGGCGTGCAACCGGGGAGGTTCCGGCTCAGTCGGGCGGCTCGGGGGCCGGGTGGTCGCCCGGCTCCGCACCCGGGGGCTCCTCAGGATTCGGGCCCGGCTCATCCGGCTCCGGCTCGGCCGGGACCGGGTCACGCGGCACCGGCTCCGGCTCGCTCGGCACGGCCCCGGGCCCCCTGGGCGTCGGTTCGGTGGTCATGGCGGGGACAGTTTTCAAGGTCATAGCGCTCTCCTTCCTCACCATCGTCCGTCCAATGCACGTGGTCGGCCCGTTCAGGAAAAAAATCCGAAGGCGCCTTCACGGAGCGCTCCGTTCATGACGGGAACGCACACGGCCGTCCGTGCCCACCGGGCCCCGCGTCGGCAGGTTCCTCAGTACACGTCACGTACGTAGCGCTTCTCGGCGGCGAGCTGCTTGACGTAGCCGGCGGCCGCCTCCTCCACGAGACCGCCGTGGGCGACGGCGATGTCCCGCAGTGCCCGGTCGACGTCCCTGGCCATACGGGACGCCTCACCGCACACATAGAAATGGGCGCCGTCCTGGAGCCAGGACCACAGCTGGGCGCCGTGTTCGCGCATCCGGTCCTGGACGTAGACCTTGGCGCGCTGATCGCGGGAGAAGGCGGTGTCCAGCCGGGTGAGCAGGCCGTCGCCGCACAGCCGGCCGAGTTCCTCCTCGTGGTAGAAGTCCGTGGCGCGGCGCTGCTCGCCGAAGAAGAGCCAGTTGGGGGCGCGGTGGCCGAGGGCCCGCCGCTCCTCCAGGAAGCCGAGGAAGGGGGCGACGCCGGTCCCGGGGCCCACCATCACCATCGGGGTGGCCGGATCGGCCGGCGGACGGAAATGGGCGGCGCGCTGCACGAACACGGGCACCGGGCTGTTGGATTCCGCATCGGCCAGGAACGTGGAGGCCACGCCCTTGCGCGGACGCCCCCGGCGGTTCTCGTAGCGGACCACGGACACCGTCAGACGCACGAGAGCGGGATCGGTCAGCGGGCTCGACGAGATGGAGTAGAGCCGGGGCTGGAGGCGGGTGAGGACGTCGGCCCACTCCGCCGCACCGGCCCGGACGGGGTGTTCGGCGAGGACGTCGACGGCCTGCCGGCTCCAGGTCCACTGGGCCAGCTCGCCCTTGTTGTCGGGCCGCAGCAGCTTCTTGAGGGTCCGGTCACCGGTGCGTTCGGCAACGAGCCGGAGGAGCCCGGGGGTGATCTTGGCGATGTCCAGATGGCGGTGCAGGGCCTCGCCCAGCGGCACCGTGCCCAGGCCCGTGAGGTCGACGGTGGCGGCGGGGTCGAGACCGGTGACGGCCAGCCACTCCGCGACCAGATCGGGGCAGTTCCGCGGCAGTACGCCGAGTGCGTCGCCCGCCTCGTACGCCAGCGGTGTGCCGTTGCCGTCCCGGGTGTCGAAGGTGAACTGCCGCACCTCCTTGGTGGCCCCGGCACGGCTGAGCAGCCGGTTGCCGACGAGACGGGCGGCGGCGGGTGCGGCCTTGGAGGGGCGGGCGGGGGCCGGCGCCTCGGGAGCCGGTGCCGCACCCGCTGCGGCGGCGCCCGCCTTCCCCGTGGTGCCGCGCTCGGCCCCGCCGCCCTGCTCCGCGTCGGCCTCCAGGGCGGTGAGCACCCGGTCGAGCCACTGCCCCGCCGGCTGCTCGTAGTCCGGTTCGCAGTCCGTACGCGGCACCAGCCGCACCGCGCCCAGTTCGGCGAGCCGGGTGTCCAGCCGGCGTCCGTGGCCGCAGAAATCGTCGTACGAGGAATCGCCCAGTGCGAGGACGGAGTAGCGCACCCCGTCCAGCCGCGGGGAGTCCGGTGCACTGAGGGTCTCCCAGAAGCCGGTCCCGTTGTCGGGGGCGTCGCCGTCACCGAAGGTGCTGGTGACCAGGAGCAGATCGGCGCCGGGCGGCAGGGCGGCCGGGGCGCTGTCGGCCATGCTCAGCAGCTTCGCTTCCCGTCCGCTGCCCGTCAGCCGCCGGGCCGTGTCGGCGGCGACCTCCTCCGCGTTGCCGGTCTGTGAGGCCCACAGTACGAGGACCGTACGGGCGGGCGTGTCACCGGACGCTTGGGCGGGGGCGTCCGCCGGGTCCGGTGCGGTGGCCGGCCGGTCCGGGGTGCGCGAAAACATCCCGGCCAGCACGCCGTTGACCCACAGCGCGCTCTCCGGACCGAAGGGCGCCCGGTCGGGCAGTACGGGCGTGCCGGCGGTGGGAGCGGAACCCAGCCCGGCGAGAAAGCCGGAGAGGTAGCGGCGTTCGTGCTCGGCCAGCACCGGCGGTGCGGTATCGGCGAGCTGGAACATCCCGGCCAGCACCCCGACCGCACCACCCGTACCGGAGCCCTGGCCCGTACCGCTGTCCTGGCCTGCACCGGAGCCCGGGAATGCCCCCGGGCCCTGGCTCGCACCCGCTCCGGGTGCGCCGCCCGTGTGTGCCGTGCCCGCCCCGCCGTGCCCGCCTCCCGCCTCGCCCGCGACCCTGGCCAGCGAGACCGCGCACACCTTGAACTCGGGCTGGAAGGAGACCGGATCGACCGCGTCATGGGTCACCGCATTGACGCTGAGGTACTCGCCGAACAGATCGTTCCAGTGGAACGGCGCGAAGCAGTTCCCGGGCCTCACCCGGTCGGTCAGTACGGCGGGCAGCACCGCCCGGCCGCGCCGCGAGGCGACCTCGACCGTGTCGCCCTCCGCGATGCCCAGCGCCTGTGCGTCCTGCGGATGGAGTTCCACGAAGGGGCCGGGGTTGAGCTTGTTCAGCTTGGCGACCTTGCCGGTCTTGGTCAGGGTGTGCCACTGGTGGGGCAGCCGGCCGGTGTTGAGTACGTACGGGAAGTCGTCGTCGGGCAGCTCGGCCGCCGGAAGGTGGGGACGGGCGAAGAACACGGCCCGGCCACTGGCGGTGGGGAAGGACAGCCGGGGGCGGGTGCCGTCCGGCCGCTCGTCCAGCGTCTGGCTGACGCCGTCGTTGAGGTAGCGCAGCGGATTGCGGGCGGGCCCGTCGGCGGCCGCGCTGGGCCACTGCACGGGGGTCTGCCGCAGCCGCTCATAGCTCACCCCGCGCAGGTCGTAGCCGGTCTGCGGGTTCCAGGCGCGTTTGATCTCCTCGAATATCTCCTCCGCGCTCTCGTACCCGAAGGCGTCCTCGTACCCCATCTCGCAGGCGATCCGGGCGATGATCCGCCAGTCCGGCCAGGCCTCGCCCGGGGCATCGGCGGCCTGCCGCACCAAGGTCAGATTGCGCTCCGAGTTGACCATCACGCCCTCGGCCTCGGCCCACATGGCGGCCGGCAGCACCACATCGGCGTACGCATGGGTCTCGGTCTCCGCGAACACGTCCTGCGAGACGACGAACTCGGCCGCCTCGAGCCCCTCGATGACCGTCCGGCGGTTGGCGACCGAGGCGACGGGGTTGGTGCAGATGATCCAGCACGCCTTGATGTCCCCGTCCGCCATCTGCCGGAACATCTCGACGGTGCCCTGGCCTGGCCCGTCCGCCCGCAGCGCCCCCGCCTCCAGCCCCCACAGCTCCTCGACGAAGGCCCGGTCCCCGTCCACCAGCGTCGAGCGCTGGCCGGGCAGGCCCGGCCCCATATAGCCCATCTCGCGGCCGCCCATCGCGTTGGGCTGGCCGGTGAGCGAGAACGGTCCGCTGCCGGGGCGGCAGATCGCACCGGTCGCCAGATGCAGGTTGATCAGTGCGTTGGTGTTCCAGGTGCCATGGGTGCTCTGGTTCAGGCCCATGGTCCAGCAGCTCATCCAGTCGCCCGCGGCCGCTATCCACTCCGCGGCCCGGCGGAGGCCGTCCTCCGGTATCCCGGTGAGCTCCGCGACGGTCGCGGGCGGATAGTCCCGGAGGAAGTCCGGCATCGCCTCCCAGCCCTCGGTGTGCTCGGCGATGAACTCCGCGTCGACGGCGCCGTTCTCGACCAGCAGGTGCAGCAGGCCGTTCAGCAGCGCCAGATCCGTACCCGGCGCGATCTGGAGAAACAGATCGGCCTTGGCCGCGGTGGCGGTGCGCCGTGGATCGACCACGATCAGCTTGGCGCCCGCCTTGACCCGTTCCATCATCCGCAGGAAGAGGATCGGATGGCAGTCGGCCATGTTCGAGCCGATGACGAAGAAGACGTCGGCATGCTCGAAGTCCTGATACGAACCGGGCGGGCCGTCCGCGCCCAGCGACAGCTTGTAGCCGCTGCCCGCGCTCGCCATGCACAGCCGGGAGTTGGACTCGATGTGCCGGGTGCGCACAAAACCCTTGGCGAGCTTGTTCGCCAAGTACTGGGCCTCCAGGGTCATCTGACCGGAGACGTAGAGGGCGAGGGCGTCCGGGCCGTGCTCGTCGACGATCTCGCGCAGCCGCCCGGCGGTCCGTTTGACCGCCGTCTCCATCGCCTCGGCCACCGGCTCGTCGCCGCGGTCCGCGCGCACCAGGGCGGTCGACAGCCGCCCCGGCGCGGCGAGCAGCTCGGCGCTGGTCGCGCCCTTCGTGCACAGCCGTCCGCCGTTCGCCGGGTGCGCCTTGTCGCCGGCCGCCTTGCGGACCGTCCGCCGCCCGTCCGGGCCCGTCCCGACATCCAGCACGATCCCGCAGCCGACACCGCAGTACGAGCACGCCGTGCGCACCTGCGTGATGCTCTCTGCCGGTGTTTCCGGTGCGGTCACGGGCGGTCCCCTTCGTGGTCGGATGTTCCGCTCCACGGTAGGAATCGCCCGTTAACCAGGTGTCACGTCAAGAGATCAACCGTCGTTACGGCGCCCACACAGTCACCCGCGGCGCCGCGTGAGAACAGCCGCCGGCCGCCGCTCAGGGGACCAGATCCGCCAGCGGCACGTCCGTATCGGCGAGCCGCCCGGGGTCCACGGCCCGCCCGCTCGCCACCAGGGCCCGGATCGGCTCGGTGACGTCCCAGACGTTCACATTCATCCCGGCCAGCACCCGGCCGCCGGAGAGCCAGAAGGCGATGAACTCACGGGTGCCGGTGTCGCCGCGGAAGACGACCCGGTCATAGCCCTCCGGCCCGACGTACCCGGTGTACTCCATGCCGAGGTCGTACTGGTCGGTGAAGAAGTACGGCAGCCGGTCGTAGCGGACCTCCTGGCCCAGCATGGCCTTGGCGGCGGTCTGCGGCTGGTGGAGGGCGTTGGCCCAGTGTTCGACGCGCAGGTGCCTGCCCAGGAGGGGGTGGTAGGCGTTGGCGACATCGCCGGCGGCGTAGATGTCCGGGTGGGAGGAGCACAGCCGCTCGTCCACGACGACACCGTTGTCGACCTTGAGCCCGGCCTCGGCGGCCGTCTCGCTGTTGGGGGTGATCCCTACGCCGACGATGACCGCGTCGGCCGCGATACGGGTGCCGTCGGCCAGCCGCACCCCGTCCACGGCGCCGTCCGTACCGGTGATCTCCGTGACCTGGGTACCGCAGCGCAGCGCGACACCGTGCTCGGTGTGCAGATCGGCGAAGATCTGGGCGGCCTCGCGGCCCAGCACCCCCAGCAGCGGCAGCGGCGCCGCCTCCAGCACGGTCACCTCGACCCCTGCCGCGCGCGCGGCGGCCGTGGTCTCCAGGCCGATCCAGCCGCCGCCGATCACCACGATCCGGGACGCGGTCCGGAAGACCTCCTTGAGGCGGTCGCTGTCCGCCAGGCGCCGCAGCATGTGGACCCCGTCGAGGTCGGCGCCGGGCACCGGCAGCGGGCGCGGTGTGGAGCCGGTGGCCAGCAGCAGCTTGGCGTAGCCCAGCCGGCTGCCGTCGGCGAGGGTCACCTCGTGGCCGGCCGGGTCGAGGGCGGTGACGGCGTTGCCCAGGCGCAGATCGACCTCGTGGTCGGCGTACCACTGCGGCGGATGGGCGTACACCTTTTCCTTCTCGGTGGTGCCCAGGAGATAGCCCTTGGACAGCGGAGGACGCTCGTAGGGACGCTCGCTCTCGTCCCCCAGCAGCACCACGGGGCCCTCGAAGCCTTCCGCGCGCAGCGTCTCCGCGGCCTTCGCGCCGGCCAGCCCCGCTCCCGCGATGATGAATGCCGTGTTCTGGGCCATGTACCGCTCAGCTCCTTCGGACGATCGGTTACCCGGTCATCAGTTACCCGCCCGGAGCCCGTGCAGGTACCGCCGAAGGAGTTGCCGTCACTCCCGCCCGGCGGTCCGCTCCCGGTGTGCCCGCAGCGCACGCGCCGCCAGATCGCGGTCCTCGCCCAGGACGAAGGCCGTGACGCCGTCGGCGCGCCACTCGGCGCGGCGCTCCGGCGTGGTGGACATGGCACAGAAGGGAACGGAGTGGCGGGCGCAGGAGCCGCGCAGGGTGCGGACGGCCTCCTGGACGCGGGGGTGGCGGACCTGCCAGGGGACTCCGTAGGACTGGGAGAGGTCCCCGGGACCGGGCAGGACGAGGTCGACGCCGCCGGGGGCGAGGATCTCGTCGATCGCCGCCACGCCCTCGGCGTCCTCCAGGAGCGCCACGACCATGATCTCCGCGTTGGCCCGGCGGATGTACTCGGCCGGGTCGATACGGCCGAAGCCGGGACCCCGTCCGCCGTTGAGGGAGCGCATGCCCTCGGGCGCGTAGCGGGCGGCGCGGATCGTGCCGTCGATGTCCGCGCGCCGGCGTACGTGCGGGACGACGATGCCCATCGCCCCGGCGTCCAGGGCGCGCAGCACGGCACCGGGGTCGGCCTCGGGAACCCGGACGAAGGGCGTGAGCCCGGTCGTCTCGGCGGCCCTGATGAGGTTCTCCAGCCGCTGCGGGTCGACGAGGGTGTGCTCGGTGTCCAGGATGACGAAGTCATAGCCGGCGCAGCCGATCATCTCGACCATCGTGGGCTCGGGAAGCGTGCTGAAGAGCCCGTAGACCTCCTCGCCCGCACCGAGCTTCTGCCGGACCTCGTTGGGGCGCAGCATCTCAGGCCTCCTCTGCCGCGCCGGACTCCGTGGCGCCGAGGAAGTGGAAACCGGGGCGCGGATGCATCAGGAAGTCGTGGTGCGAGATGTTCCAGGCGTAGGCCCCGGCGACGCCGAACACCACCCGGTCACCGGCCCGCAGCCCCGGTGCCGGGACGTTGCGGGCGAGGACGTCCTTGGGGGTGCACAGCTGCCCGGTGACGGTGACCTGGCCGCCCTGCGCCGCCGACCGCGCCCAGGGGTGCGGCCAGGGCGCCTCGGACGGCAGCACCGTGCAGGGCTGGTCGTGGCCCTTGGTCGCGGGGGTGCGCAGATGGTGGGTGCCGCCGCGGACCACGGCGAACTCCTCGCCGTGGCTGTGCTTCACATCCAGCACCTCGGTGGCATACCAGCCGCAGTACGCGGTGAGCGCGCGTCCCGGCTCGATGCGCAGGGTGAAGCCGGGGTGGGCGGCGGCGAGCCGGGCCAGGCCCGCACCGTACGCCGTCCAGTCGAAGCGGCGATCCGGGGCGGCGTAGTCGACGGCCATCCCGCCGCCGATGGTCACCTCGGAGAGCGGGATCCGGTGCTCTGCGGCCAGCTCGGCGGCCCACGTCACGATGGCCTCCGACACGGCGAGCTGCTCGGGTGCCTCCAGTCCACTGGCCAAGTGGGCGTGGATACCGCGGAGTTCGAGCTGCGGGTAGCTGCCGTCGGTGAGCAGGGCGACGAACTCGCCGGCCTGCGCGGGGTCCAGGCCGAAGGGGGCCGGGCGGCCGCCCATGGCGAGCGAACTGCCGTCCAGGGAACCGTCGTCGACCGGCAGGTTGAAGCGGGCCAGCACCGCGATACGGCGTTGTGGGGCGAGCCGGGCGGCCAGGCTCGCGAGCATGTGGAGCTCGTACACGCTCTCCACATGGAAGCGCTGCACCCCCAGCTCCAGCGCCTGCGCGACCTCGGCAGGCGTCTTGCCCGGTCCGCCGAAGGCGAGCGGCGCGCCCGGCACGGCCTTGCCGACATGCGCCAGCTCGCCGCCCGAGGAGACCTCGTAGCCGTCCACGTACGGACGCAGCGCCTCCAGGATCTCCGGCTCGGGGTTGGCCTTGGCCGCGTAGTACAGCTCGACGCGCTCGGGCAGCGCGGCCCGCACCTCGGCCAGGTGCGCGCGCAGCGCCGTCAGATCGTAGAGGTAGGCGGGCAGTTCCTCGGGGGAGAGGGAGCGGGCGCGGTCGCGGACGTCCGCTGTGAGGGCGGGGGCGGGAGTGGTCATCGTGCGCTCCAGGGGGTGGTGTCGTCGGTGCGCCCGGCGCCCGACAGAACGGCCTCGGCCAGCGGCGAGGGCAGCAGGACATAGCCCGCCTCGCGGTCGGCCTTGCGCTCCCAGCGGGTGAGCAGGTTGGCCTTGGCGGGCAGCGGGACGCCGGCCAGCAGGGCGGCCAGCCGCGGCGGGCAGCCGTACCGGTCCGCGTGGGTCTGGAGGGTGCGCCGCACCTGCGCCCACAGCTCCGTCTCGGTGTCCGGGTGCAGATCGGCGAGTGCGGCGAGCATCTCGGCGACGTGGTTGACCAGCAGGCAGTACACGACGCGGTCCCAGCCGTGCTGGGCGTCGTAGGTCATCGGTCCGGCGACCTGCTCGGGCAGCGAGGCCAGCAGCTCGGTGTGGTGCTCGGGGACGAGCTTGGTGCCCTCCAGGTCGCGGAAGAGGACCTGTGCGGGCATCCCGTCGCCGTCGACACAGACCAGCACGTTTTGCAGGTGCGGCTCCAGCACCAGGCCGTGGTCGAAGTAGGCGGCGAGCACCGGCGGCAGCAGCAGATTGAGGTAGGCGGCCCACCACTCCAGCGCGGCCTGCGGACCGGCCCCGTCCAGCAGGCGGGAGACATGGGCCGGGCTGGTGGGGTACTCGTCGGCGACGGCGCCGGCCAGCAGCGGGGTGGTGCCCGGCAGCAGGTGCTGGGACAGGCCCTCGCGGACGATGACACCGAACCCTTCGAGCAGCTCGGTGTCCGGGCGGCCGTCGGCGCCGGGCAGCGCCAGGCTGCGGTAGGCGGGCTCCCGGAGGACCGCGGCGCCGGGGAACCGGGTGGCGAGATCGGTGAGTGCCGGCGCCAGCAGCCGGGTGAGGGCCACCGCCCCGGACAGCTCGTAACTGGCGTTCTTCCGGAGGCAGTTGGTGATCCGGACGTTCAGGCTGAACTTGAGGAACGCCTCGCCGTCGTAGAGCGTGCGCACGGACGCGGTGGCCGCGAACGGCGTGTCGCTGCTGCCCAGGACGCGGATGTCGTCGCGGTCCAGCGCCTCTTGCAGACCCGCGTGGTCGCGCAGCAGCTCGTACTGCCAGGGGTGTACGGGCAGCAGCCGGTAGCCGTCCGGCACGTCGGTGTGCAGCGCGTCCAGCGGGCCCGTGGCGCCGTCGGCGGACACCTCCTCGGCGATCAGCTCCTCGCGTACGGCGAGCAGCAGCAGCGGGAAGACGGCGCCGGTCTCGGGGGCGTACGACTGCCAGGAGGCGGGGTCGCCGGTGCGGGCCTTGGGGGTCGGGTGGAAGCGGTGGCCGAGGACCAGCGACTGCTCGGAGGCGACGTAGGCGGCCTGCCAGTCCTCCGCGCCGGACTGCGGGTCCTGGGCGGCCGTTCCCCCGTCGGCCGGGCACTGCTCCGTACGGGCGGCCAGCGCGGCGGAGACGGCCTGGTGGCTGGAGGCGATCTGCGCGAGGAACTCCTCGTTGCGCACCCCGGTCCGCAGCGAGAGCTCGGCATGCACGTACTCGGCCAGCCGGTGCCAGCCGACCTCGGCCCAGCCGTCGGCGGTCTGTTCGGACACCGGGCCGGTGAACCGGTGCGCGCCGAGCAGCGAGGTGCGGCGCAGCGCGACCCGCAACAGCACTCCGCGCCGCGGCAGCCGCAGCAGCAGCCGGCCGTGGTCGACGGCGGTCTGGTGCTCGGGCCCCGACACCTCCCGCAGCAGGCAGTTGAGCAGGGTGTGCGCCACGGCCTGGTCCGCGGTGGGCAGTCCGGCGGGGGTGGCGCAGGCAGGGGCGGCGGGTGAGTTGGTCAGCGAGGGCATCGAAGGCTCCTGCGGGTGCGGAGAGTACGGGGAAGGCGGGGGAGGGCGGTCGCCAGCCCGGTGACCAGCGCTATCGCGGTGCCGGTCAGGACGGGTGCGGTGGGGCCGAACCAGTCGTTTCCGGCCGCGGCGGCCACACCGGCGGCGACCGCGCCGGCCTTGGAGAAGAATTCGATCGAGCCGAACAGCCCGCCGGGGGCACGGCCCTTGGCGCAGTCGGCGGCCAATACCGACATACAGACCAGGCCCAGGGTGAGGCCGGCGCCGAGCACCAGGCGCACCGCGACGAACGAGGTGAGCGAGTCGGCGATGCCGTGCCCGGCCAGGCCGAGCGCGATACAGCCGAAGCCGAGCGCGATGCCGAGCCGGGGACGGCCGCGGAAGAGGGAGTGCACCGGGATCGCCGCGATCAGGTAGCACATGTGCGGCAGGGCGAACAGGATCCCGGACACCATCGGGCCGGTACCCGGTATGCGCTCCTTGATGAGGGCGATCAGGTACGGGAAGGAGATGACGGTGGAGAAGACGAACGCGAACTCGATGGCGTACAGGGCCCGCAGAGAAGCGGCCGGGGCGCGCCCGGAGGGCTCGGCGGTGGCCTCGACCACCGGCGTCCCGTCCGCCTCGGCTTCCGCGGTGGTGGCCTGCGGAGGTGCGGGCCGGGACCGCGGGGGCTCCGGGAGCGCCGCCAGCATTGCCGCGGCGGCCAGCGGCAGCACGGCCAGCAGCGCGTACTGGCGGTGCGGCGACAGCCACGGCGTCAGCGAGCCGACCACGATCGGCGCGCACACCAGCGCCGCGCGGGCACTGCCCTGCATCAGGGTCAGCGCCCGGGAGAGCGCATGGCCCTCCAGCGCCGCACCCAGATAGCCGTTCGACGCGGCGAAGGTGCCGCCCAGCACGCCCTGGATCACCAGGGCGGTGGCGAAGGTGCCGATCGAGTCGGCCCAGCCCGCCAGCAGAAACGCCGCGGCGAGCCCCAACTGTGCGCGCAGCAGCAGCCGTTTGCGGCCGAACCGGTCGGCGAGCCGCCCCCACAGCGGCGCCCCGATGGCGCCGAAGATGGTGGGCACGATGTAGAGCAGACCGGCCCAGCGGGCGGCGCCGTCGCCCAGCTCGGGCAGGATCTCGGTGAGGTACGGCGGCAGGCCCAGCGCGGCGAACGACGCCACGAAGTAGCAGCCGGCCACGGCGTACACCTGGCGGCGGCCGATGTCCGGGCGGACCTTGGTCTCGACGGCGGATGCGTCGACCCGTGGGGAGGTGGCGGTTTTCGTCGGGCTCATCGGGAAGTCCCCATCGGCAGCAGATAGTTGGGGCCGGTGGTGTAGTGCTTGTTGATGTCGGCAGCGCCGGACCGTTCCTTGGACAGCAGGGTGCCGGCGCTGACCATCGCCTTGACCGGCAGCCGCGGGGCGTCCAGGACGTGCGCGCGCAGCGCGGCGCCCGGCTCGCCCGGTGCGGTGCCCAGCCGTGCGACGGCCTCGGCGAGCCGGTCGCGGACCAGGCCCAGCAGCCGGTCCTGCGGCGCCCGCCCGTGCCGGGCCAGCCCGAAGGCGTAGGAGCCCGCGCACAGATGGACGGTGATGGTGGTGAACAGGTCCAGCACCGGCCGGTCGTGGTCCGCGAAGATCCGCGGATCGGCGAAGTCCTCGGGGTCCGGGGCGTCGTCGCCCAGGGTCTCCCGCAGCCGTACGGCGTTGATGCGCGGCGCGTCGTTGTCCTTGAACAGCAGCCGCAGCCGGGTGCCCTGCACCCCCTGGTCCAGTACCAGCGAGATGTTCTGCTGGTGCGACTCCAGGCCGAAGCCGTAGCCGAACAGGGTGGTCTGCCAGTCGAAGAGCAGGGTCAGACAGGCGTCCAGCAGCGCCAGCGGGTCACCGTCGTAGAAACGGTCGGCGAGCTCGTCGATCACCAGCCGTCCGCCCGGCGCCCGGCCCAGCAGAGCGGCCATCGGGACCACGGCACTGCCTTCCAGCCCGGCCGGGTAGCGCCGGCACAGCACGGCGAGCAGCTCGTGGCCGGCGTGCGCGTACACCGTCTCGTCGGCCTGAAGAATCGTTTGTGCGAACCGCGGCTCGCGGGCGATCACCTGCTCCAGCAGCCGCTGGCCCGCCGCACCGTCGACGAGGGTGCGCGGCTTGATGGTGCGCCGGTTGCGCAGCCCCAGCGTGGCGGTGGCCAGCGGCAGCTTCAGATGCAGCCGGGGGTCGGCGTCCACCGCCACGGTCCGCATCGACAGCGTCGGCACCGCGCCGAGCAGCGCGCGCCCGGACAGCACCGCCTCCTGCTCCAGGCCGGTCTCGCGCAGCGCCTCGTGCAGGGCGTCGCCGAGCGTCAGCGGGTGGACGGGGAGGGCGAGATGGCTGTCGGCGAGGTGCGGCAGATCCAGCTCCGCCGGCGTCGGCCAGCAGCCGGGCAGCGCCGCGGTACCGCCCGCGACGGTCATCGCGGAGCGCGGTACGGCCAGCCAGCGCAGCGCGAAGTCCGGACGGAACTCCGGTGCGTAGGCGCGCAGCTGCGCCTCGTCCAGGCCGGAGCGGCCCCGCGAGGCCGGGTAGACGGGGTGGTCGAGGCGCGCGGCGAGGGTGTCGTACGCCAGGCCGCCGTCCAGACCCAGCCAGGCATCGGACTCGCCGTGACGCTCCGTCAGCGTACGGTCCACCTCGTCCCGGGTGCGGGTGTGCAGCCGCATCGTCGTCAGGGTCTGGCGGCACTCCTCGGCGAAGGCGTCGAAGCCGGGGCGGTCGGCCGGGTCGGCGAGCGTGCGCAGGGCGGTGAGAACCTCGTCGACCGAGGTGAGGCGGGCACCGTCGGATTCGCGGACGAGCAGCGGCAGCCGGGCCGCGTGCACGCTCTGGTAGCCGTCCGCGCCCAGCGGCAGCAGCAGGGCACCGGCCGCCGGGTCGGCGGCCAGCCGCAGCCAGGGGCCGTCCGGCCGCTCCAGCAGCGTGCCGCGGGTGCGCAGACCGACGACGTCCTCGCGCAGCAGCGCGCTCAGCACCCGCAGCAGCAGCTCGGACTCCTCGGCGGCGCCGGCCGTCTCCTGCCCGGTCGTGTCGGTGAGGATGCCGGGGGAGACCGTCATGACGAGATCTCCCAGCGCTCGGTGGCGAAGAAGCCGTCCGCGGCCCGGTCCAGGGAGCTCCGGTCGGTGCCGGTGGCCCGCAGCACGCCGAGGTAGTCGCGGTTGGTGCGGTACAGCGGGTGTTCGGCCCCGACCGCGCGCAGCGGCCGGTAGGCCAGCCGTACGCCGTCCGTCTCGCGGTCCGTGGCGGCGGGCGCGGCGGTGAGCGTCCCGGCCCGGTCGGCGAGGGCGTACTCCACCCGGCCCACGCCGTCCTGCCGCGCACCGAGATCGGCGGGCAGCGGCTCGCCGAGATGGGTCCGCAGGACGTGCTCGAACAGCTCGATGCCCAGGACCCGGGCGAGCAGCAGATCGCACTGGTCGCCGATGACGCGGTAGTTCACCTCGATGAGCCGCGCCCGGCCCTCGTGCACCACGAACTCCGTGTGGCAGGCGCCGAACCCCACTCCCAGCGCGTCGAGTTGGGCCAGCACCTGTTCGGCCACGGGCTCCGGGTGGGCGGCGACGAAGTCGTGCCGCTCCTCGATGAAGGCCGGCGGCGCGGAGAGAGTGGTGTGGAAACCGCCCAGGACATGGCACAGCCGTCCGTCGCCGAGGGTCTCCAGGGTGTACAGCTCGCCGGCCAGGAACTCCTCGGCGACCAGTGCCGCCTGCGGCCGCCGCGCCTGTATCTCCTCGGCACGCGCCACCAGTTCCTCGGGACCGTCGGCCAGCATCACGTCCTCGCTGGCCACGCCCTCGCGGGGTTTGACGACACAGGGGTAGGGCAGCCCCGCGGCGGTGAGCGCGGACGGGTCCTGACCGGGGCCGAGCTCCACGGACCGTACGGTGTCGGCGCCGGACGCGGCGAGGTGGCGGCGCATCTCCGCCTTGTTCTTGGCGCGCAGCGCGGCCCGCCAGTCCTTGCCGGGCAGTCCGAAGTACTCCGCGGCCAGGGCCGTCTGGGTCTGGAGATGGTCGCTGTTGGAGAAGACCGCGGCGGCCGGGTGGTGCGTGGCCATGCGGGTGATGACGGCGCGGAAATCATGGACGTCGCACTCCAGGACCTCGGTCCGGGGACTGTTGCGCCGGTGCGCCTCGGGCTGGTCCGTCAGCAGCGTGACATCGAGACCGAGGCGGGCCGCGGCGGGGAGGAATCCCTGGGTGACCGAGTCGGTGGGGTTGAGCGCGAGCAGATACAGCCGCATGGGCGGGGTCCTTCAGGATCAAGGGTGGTGCGGGGGGACGTCGCGGGCGGGGGCGGGCCGTGGGGACGGCGGCCCACCCCTCTGCGGGTGCGTCAGCCCTTGGGCAGCGGCACGCCGGTGGCCTTCGCCACGTCGGCGAGCATGTGCTCGGCGGCCTGGATACCGATGCCGGACATCCAGGTCTCGTCGGGCATGGTGAAGACCTTGTGCTTCTTGACGGCCG
Source organism: Streptomyces sp. NRRL S-1813 (assembly GCF_000719605.1). Classification (NCBI taxonomy): domain Bacteria; kingdom Bacillati; phylum Actinomycetota; class Actinomycetes; order Kitasatosporales; family Streptomycetaceae; genus Streptomyces; species Streptomyces sp. NRRL S-1813. The sequence continues at coordinate 94,474 of NZ_JOHB01000010.1, read as the reverse complement.
GCAGGTCCTTCCAGACCGGGTTGGACGTGACGTCCTTCTGCTGGGTCTTGTCCGGCTCGTCCGCGACGGTCACGAACACCAGGTCGGCGTCGGCCTTGTCGATCTGCTCCGGGCTGACGTCGAGCATCGTCTTGACCGGGTCGGTGGAGCTCTGCGACTTCGGCCGGGCCAGGCCGATGTCGTTCAGCACCACGCCGCTGTAGGAGGACTTCTGGTAGAGGCGGGTCGGACCGGCGACGAAGCGGACCACGGACGCCGACGGCATCGTGCCGTGGTACTTCTTCTTGATGGCCTCGCCGAGCTCCTTGGCCCGGCCCTCGTACTCCTTCATCCTCCGGTCGGCCTGCTTCTCCATGCCCAGCGCCTTGGCGTGGACCTTCAGATTGGCCTTCCAGGGGCCGCCGGTGGTCTCGGTGAAGACCGTCGGCGCGATCGCCTTGAGCTTGTCGTAGATCTTCTCGTGGCGGACCTTGGAGGACAGGATCAGATCGGGCTGGAGGGCGATGATCTTCTCGAGGTTCGGCTCCAGCAGCGGACCGACGTCCTTGACGCCCCCGATCTCGCCCTTGAGGTAGGCGGGGAAGCCGCCCTCGGACTTCATGTGCGGGGAGACCGCGCCGACGGGCTTGATGCCGAGCATGGTGACGTCGTCGAGCTCACCGGTGTCCAGGACGACCACGCGCTTGGGCTTGGCGGGGATCTTCACCTCGCCGCCCACGGCGCTCTTGACGGTGCGCGGGAAGCCGGCACCGGCCTTCGCCGCGTCGTCGCCGCCCGAGGAGGTGCCGCCACCGCACGCGGTGAGGGCGCCGGCGCCCAGGACGACGGCGAGGAGCGCGGCGGGCAGCCGGACGGCGCCGCGGAGAGTCGGTCTGCTGAACATGAGGGCAACTTCCTTAGGGGAGCGGAAAAGAGGTGCGTGGGGGGACGGTCGGGTCAGGCGGAGACGGTGGTGTGCCGTTTCGCGCTGCCCTTGGGGACGACCAGCGGGGTGCCGGTCTCGGGGTCGGGGATCACCCGGCAGTCCACGTCGAAGACGGACTTGACCAGTTCCGCGTCGAGTACGTCCGCCGGGGCGCCGGCCGCGGCCAGCTTCCCGTCCTTGAGGACCACGAGGTGATCCGCGTAACGGGCTGCCTGCCCGAGGTCGTGCAGCACCATCACCACGGTGCGGCCCGCCTCGGAGTGCAGCGCGGCGACCAGGTCGAGGACATCGAGCTGGTGCCGCAGGTCCAGGAACGTCGTGGGCTCGTCGAGCAGCAGCAGCTCGGTGTCCTGTGCCAGCGCGAGGGCGATCCAGGCGCGCTGCCGCTGGCCGCCGGAGAGCCGGTCCACGGGCTGGTCGCGCAGCTCCACGGTGCCGGTGCGCCGCAGCGCCTCCTCCACCGCCTGCTGATCCGTCGCCGACCAGGGGCTCAGCAGCCGCTGGTGCGGGTAGCGGCCCAGCCGTACCAGCGCCTCGACGGTGATCGCGTCGGGGGTGACCGGCTGCTGGGGGAGCAGCCCCATCCGCAGGGCCAGCGCACGGGCCGGCATCCGGTGGATATCGGCCCCGTCCAGCGCGACGGTGCCGGCGGCGGGCGGCAGCAGCCGGGTCAGCCCGCGCAGCAGGGTCGACTTGCCACAGGCGTTGGGGCCGACCACGGCGGTGACGGCGCCGCCGGGCAGCACCAGATCGAGGCCGCCGACGATCAGCCGGTCGCCGTAGCGCAGGTCGAGCCCCTGGGTGGAGAGCTGGTTGGCGGTCATCGGACACTCCTGTTGACGGAACTGCTCTGACGGATCATCAGCACCAGCAGCCAGGGCGCGCCCAGAGTGGCGGTGACCACCCCGACCGGCAGCCCGCCGACCGGCAGCAGGTACTGCGCCACCAGGTCGGAGGCGAGCAGCAGCACGGCACCGGCGAGGCCGGACAGTGCCAGCGTCCCGGCGGTCGGCGGCCCGGCGAGGAACCGGACCATGTGCGGGACGGCCAGGGCGACGAAGGCGACCGGGCCGGTGAGCGCGGCGGCCAGCGAGGCCAGCACGATGGCGACGACCAGGATCTGGAGGCGGGCGGCGTGGGTGCGCAGACCCAGTGCGCCGGCCGAGTCGTCGCCCAGGTCGAGGACGGCGAGCCGGCGGTGCAGCGCGAAGGCGGCCAGCAGTCCCGCGGCCATCGCCCCGCCCGCGGACCACACTTCGGTCCAGGTCCGCCCGTACACCGAGCCGGTCGTCCATTGCAGGGCCGAGCCCGCGAGTTCGGTGGGGAAGCGGACGACCATGAAGCTCACCGCGGCGGAGAGCCCCGCCTGTACGGCGAGACCGACCAGCACCAGGCGCGTCACACTGACACCGGAGCGCCAGCCGAACACCCCCAGCAGCGCCGCGGCGAGCAGTCCGCCGCCCAGCGCGGCCAGCGGCATCAGCGCCTGCGAGGCCCCGGCGGCCAGCATCGCCACCGCGCCGAACGAGGCACCGCCGGTCACCCCCATCACATCGGGGGAGGCGAGCGGATTGCGGAAGAGCCGCTGGAGCAGGGCGCCGCCCACCGCGAGGCCCGCCCCCGCGACGATCGCCGCGACCATCCGCGGGGCCCGGAACTCCTGGACCACCAGCACGGTGGCGGAATCGCCGAGGCCGAGCAGGCCCTTGACCGCGTCGAGGGGCGCCAGCGGTATCTCGCCGTTGGCCACGGACACCGTCACCAGTACGCCGAGCACCACGGCGCCGGCGAGGGCCAGCAGCGGGGTACGGCGCAGCGCGGGCCCGCGTCCGGCCGCCGCGGGCCGGGAGGGGGAGCCGAGCGGCTTCTTGCTCCGTACGACGTCGGTCATCGGGCCACCTTCCGGGCCAGCAGCGCCAGCAGCGGCGCGCCGAGGAACGCGCTGATGATGCCGACCTGGAGTTCGGACGGCCGGATGACGAGCCGTCCGAGGATGTCGGCGGTGAGCAGCAGCAGGGGGCCGGCGATCAGACAGCCGGGCACCACCACCCGGTGGTCGGAGGTGCGCAGCAGCTGGCGGACCAGGTGCGGTGCGGCCAGTCCGATGAAGGCCAGCGGTCCGGCCACGGCCACCGCCGACGCGGCGAGCAGCACGACGGCCAGGCCGCCGGTCAGACGGATCCGTGCCACCCGCACGCCCAGCGCCTGCGCGGAATCGTCGCCCAGCGCCAGCGCGTTGAGGGCGGGGGCGAGGGCCAGCGCGAGAACCAGACCGATGGCCAGGGTCGGCAGCACCGGGTAGAGCACCGACAGCGGGCGCTCGGCCAGCGAACCGGCCATCCAGAACCGGGCCTCGTCCAGCGACCGCTTGCTGGCCAGCATGACGGTCGATGTCCAGGACAGCAGGACGAGTTGGAGGACGGTACCGCCCAGCGCGAGCCGTGCCGGGTCGAGGTCACCGGCGCGCCGGGCCAGCGCCTGGGCGAACAGTGCGGCGGCCGCGGCGCCCGCGAACGCGAACCAGATGTACTGAACGGGCCGGGTCAGATGCAGTGCATAGATCGCGGTGACCACCGCGAAGCCTGCGCCCGCGTTGATGCCGAGCGTCGTCGGGGAGGCGAGCGGGTTGCGGGTGACGCCCTGGACGACGGCCCCTGCGACACCGAGGGCGGCGCCGACCGCGAGGGCCACCACCGTGCGCGGCAGCCGAAGTCCCGTCACCACGAGGGCATCCCGCCCGTGGGCGGTGCCGGTCAGCGCGTCCCACACGGTGGACAGCGGTACGGACCGGGCGCCGAGGACGAGGCTCAGGGCGGCACAGACGGCCAGCGCACCGAGCCCGGCCACGAACAGCGGAACGCGCCGCAGGACCTTCGCGGCGGGACGCGCATCGGGCACGGGGGGTGCGGTGGCAGGTGGTTTGATCGTCGACACGCGTCGTTACATTAGGTTAGGCATGCCTAAACTTGCAAACGTGCCGACGTTAAATAATCAACTGTCCCTTTTGCCGGACAAATCTTCGCCGGTGGGCCTCTGTGGGGCCCTGGCCAGGGGCGATCTACCCACTCGGGCACCCGCTCATGCGCCCGCTCGCCCTGCCGAACGACCGTCGGCACCCCTCGCTGGCCCCTCGGCGTGGGGTGAGTCGCTCAGAAAGTGTATCGATTGCGCTTTTTTAATCGTTGTGCTTTTCTGAGGGGGATGTCCTGCCATCCCGCACCGTTTGAGGAGCGTCATGACCTCCGCCACTCCCCGTATCGCGATCGTCGGCGCCGGCCCCGGTGGGCTGACCTGCGCCCGCGTCCTCCAGCGCAACGGCGTACCCGTCACTGTCTTCGACCATGAAGCGTCCGCCGACGCCCGCTCACAAGGCGGCACGCTGGACCTGCATATGACGACCGGTCAGGCGGCCCTGCGGGCAGCGGGCCTGCACGAGGAGTTCACCGCTCTCGCCCGCCCCGAAGGCCAGGAGGTGCGGCTGCTCGACCACACCGCGACCGTGCTCTTCCAGCACACCCCCGCCCCCGGCGACAGCGACCGCCCCGAGATCGACCGGGGCGAGCTGCGCCGGCTCCTGCTGGACTCCCTCGCCCCCGAAACCGTGCGCTGGGGCAGCCATCTGCGCACGCTGCACCCGCTCGGCGACGGCCGCCACAAGGCCGAGTTCGACGACGGCCACACCGAAGCCTTCGATCTGGTCATCGGCGCCGACGGCGCCTGGTCCAGGGTGCGGCCGCTGCTCTCCGACGCCACCCCCCACTACACCGGGGTCACCTTCGTCGAGGCCGGATTCGACGACGCCGACCACCGCCACCCGGATATCGCCCGTCTGGTCGGCGACGGCAGCATGTGGGCGGCGTCCGCCAACAAGGCGCTGATCGCCCAGCGCAACAGCCGCGGCCACATCCGCGTCTATATCGCCTTCCGCGGCTCCCAGGACTGGGCGCTGGAGGCAGGGGTGAAGGTGGCGGACACCGAAGCCGTCCGCGCCGTGCTGCTCGACGCGTTCGCGGGGTGGGACGACCGGCTGCTGGCGCTGCTGCGGGACAACGACGGCGGGTTCGCCAACCGGCCGCTGTTCGCCCTGCCCGTGCCGCACACCTGGACCCACACCCCGGGCCTGACCCTGCTCGGCGACGCCGCACATCTGATGTCACCGTTCTCCGGCATGGGCGCCAACCTCGCCATGCTCGACGGCGGTGAACTCGCCCGGGCCCTCGCCGGACAGAGCGACCAGGACGCGGCGGTACGCGCCTACGAGGCGGTCATGCTGCCCCGCGCCGCCGAGGCCGCCGAGTTCGCCGCCCGCGGCCTGGCCAACGCCATCGCCCCCGACGCCCCGCACGGCTCGCTGCGCCATCTGCGCGCCCGCTTCCAGTGACCTGCGGCCGTATCGGGACCCGTGCCGCCGCACCGGCATCCGGCCGCCCCGTGCACCCCACCGTTGCACCGGCTCCCCTTTTGAGCCGCCCGACCACGAGAGATGATCTGCTGTCATGACCCAGCCGACGCCCGGCCGCCGCGAACGCAAGAAGGCCCAGACCCGCAAGGCACTGGCCGATGCGGCCCTGCGGCTCTTCCTGGAGCACGGCTACGACCGGGTGAGCGTCAAGGACGTGGCCGAGGCCGCGGATGTCTCGGTGACCACCTTGTTCAAGCACTTCTCCGGCAAGGAAGCCCTGGTGTTCGACCGGGACACCGAGCAGAGCGCGGCCCTCGTCGCGGCCGTCCGCGACCGTGCACCGGGGAGCACGGTCCTGGACGCGCTGCACGCCTACCTCCACGGCCTGCTGGTCACGGTCCGCGAGGCGCCGGAGTTCCGGGCTTTCCGGGAACTGGTCGACGGCACCCCGGTGCTCAGCGACTACGCCCACCGGATGTGGCTGCGGCACGAAACGGCGCTGGCCGGTGCGATCGCCGAGGCGGCCGGCGCCGATGAGGGCGGGGCCTCGGCGCGTGCGCTGGCCCACTATGTACTGGCCGCTCCCCGGCTGGCCGCCGGCTGTGACGACCCCGGCTCCGCACTGGACGAGATCTTCGCGCGGCTGAAGAACGGCTGGGCCGACCTGGCCGGCTGAGCCGGTCCTCCGCGCCCGCGCTCCGGTTGCGGCCCCGTCGCGCCCGTCGCACGATCGGCAGCGTACGGATACCGACCGGCAGTGCGCGGACGCGAGCGCGGCACCGCCCGGCCACGGCTCGGCGCGGAGGAGCGGAACACACCGTGAAGATCACTGAGCCCACGCCCGGCGCGCCCTGCTGGGTGGAGCTGGGCACTTCGGACGTGGACGCCGCCAAGGTGTACTACCGCCAGGTTTTCGGCTGGCGTGCCGAGACCGACCCGCGGGAAGAGGCGGGCGGCTACACCACCATGTACCTGGGGGGCGCCCCGGTCGCCGCGCTGACCCCGCTCTACGCCCCCGGGCAGCCGACCGCCTGGACCGTGTCGTTCGCGACGCGGGACGTCGACGCGCTGACCACGGCGGTCACCGAGGCGGGCGGGCGGCGGCTGAGGGGCCCGATGGACGTGTTCGACCTGGGCCGCTTCGCCGTCCTGGCCGACCCGGAAGGCGCGGTCTTCTCGCTGTGGCAGGCCCGGTCCTTCGCCGGTGCCGCGGTGCTCAGCGCGCCGGGTTCGCTCGGCTGGGCCGAGCTCGCCACCCGGGACGCCGAGGCCGCCAAGGCCTTCTACACGGGAGTCTTCGGCTGGACCGTGGGCACGCACAAGGACTATCCGCAATGGGGTATCGACGGCGCCGACTTCGGCGGTCTGAGCGCGCTGGACGAGTTCTATCCGGACGACATCAGGGCGCACTGGCTGCCGTACTTCGCGGTCGCCGACGTCGACGAGACGGCCGCCCGCGCCGCCGAGTCGGGGGGCATGCTGCTGGTGCCCCCGACGGATGTGCCCCACGGACCGAGGGTCGCGGTGATCCGGGATCCGCAAGGGGGCTCCTTCGGGATCCACGGCGCCGGTACCGAGGGCTGACCCCGCCCGCTCCGGGGTGCCCGCGGGGCGGTGACTGCCCGTGCGGCGGGCGGACTTGTGCCGTCACACGATCGGCGGCCTGTTCGTCGTTTCACCACATTCGCAGGGTGGTTTGAGCGTAATGTCCACTTGACACCAATGGGTGGCATTGCGCGTCAAGAACAGGAGACCCCCTATGTCCACGACCGAAAACCTCGTGGCCCGAGGCAAACAGCTCGCAGCCGGCGCGGGCGCACTGGCCACAGCCGTCGCCCTCGGTGCGACGCTGCTCGCCGTCCCGGCCCAGGCGGCGCCCGGACCCACCAAGCCCTTCGGAGTGGTCACTGCCAAAACGGGACTGAGCCAGCGTCAGTACCCCAGCACGGACTCCTCCGTGCGGGGCCACCTCCACCACCGCGCGCAGGTCGGCCTGGTGTGCAAGGTCCGCACCCAGAGCGTGGGCGGCAACACCGTCTGGTACCTGACCCGCCAGGAGCGGGCCTCCTGGGTTTCGGCGAAGTACGTGACCAACAGCGGCTACGTCAAGTACTGCAAGGACGTCCAGCGCAGCCGGCACGAGCCGAACCACGCGGCGAAGCACGCCGTGGGCTGATGGAGCCCGGAGGAGGCCCGGTCCGGCGCTGCGGAGGTGCCGGACCGGGCCTTCGTGTGCGCGGCGGGCAGGGCCCGCGCGCGGAGTCCGGGGGCGGGTGACCGAGAACGGAGAAGAACCGTGCAGATCGATCTCACCGGCCGGACCGCGGTGGTGACCGGCTCGACCCAGGGCATCGGAGCGGCCATCGCGCTGGGGCCGGCCCGCGCCGGCGCCCGGGTCGCGGTGAACGGCCGCAGCGTCGGCTCCGTGGAGGCGGCGCTGGAGCGGATACGTACGCAGGCACCGGACGCGGCCTTTCTCGCGGCGCCCGGCGACATCGGTACCGACAGCGGCCTCGACCAGGTCGCCGAGGCCGTACCGCAGGCGGACATCCTCATCAACAACCTCGGTATCTTCGGCTCCCGGCCCGCCCTGGAGATCGATGATGCCGAGTGGCGGCGGTATTTCGAGATCAATGTGCTCACGGCCGTCCGGATGATCCGCCGCTATCTGCCCGGGATGACCGAACGGGGCTGGGGCCGCATCCAGAACAGATCGCCGCCATGGTGGTTTTTCTCAGCTCCCCGTACGCCTCGGCGACGACCGGGGCGGCCGTCCGCGTCGACGGCGGGTACATCGACTCGATCGTTCCCTGACGGGGCGGTGGCCGGGAGCCCCCCGCCGTCCCTCGCTCGCCATCCCCCTCGCCCCCGTCCCGGCAGGCACCGGCCCGGACGGATGCACCTCCCGCACCCTTCCGTATTACTGGAACAAGTTCTACTGTGCCCCTCGATCCGGCAGCCGACGGGCCGTCAGCATCCCGCGCCCCCTCGCACCGGACGACCGGACCGGACGAACTGGAGGGGCCGTGCACCTCGAATACACCCCCGAACAGCAGCAGTTGCGCGCCGAGCTGCGCACCTACTTCGCCGACCTGGTGCCGGACCGCGCTGCCACGGGCCCACGCAACTCCCCGGGCGCGGACGGCGACCCCGTCGCGGGCCCCGCGGCGCAGAAGCGCTTCTACCGCGAGACCGTCCGCCGGCTGGGCACGGACGGCTGGCTCGGCGTCGGCTGGCCCAAGGAGTTCGGCGGGCGCGGTATGTCCCCGACGGAACAGTTCATCTTCTTCGACGAGGCGGCCCAGGCGGGGGTGCCGCTGCCGCTGATGGCGCTGAACACCGTCGGCCCGACGATCATGCAGTTCGGCACCGACGAGCAGAAGGCCTACTTCCTGCCCCGGATCCTCTCCGGCGAGATCGACTTCGCCATCGGCTACAGCGAACCGGACGCCGGCACCGACCTGGCCGCCCTCAAGACCCGCGCCGTACGGGTGGGGGACGAGGAGAGCGGCCACTATGTCGTCAACGGGCAGAAGATCTGGACGACCAACGGCGACACCGCTGACTGGGTATGGCTCGCGGTGCGCACCGACCCGGAAGCGCCGCCCCACAAGGGCATCACCATGCTCCTCGTCCCCACCAGCGACCCCGGCTACTCCTGCACTCTGATCAACACCCTCGCCTCGCACGACACCACCGCCAGCTACTACGAGAACATCACCGTCCCGGCCTCCCGCCGCGTCGGCCAGGAGAACAAGGGCTGGCGGATCATCACCAACCAGCTCAACCACGAGCGGGTCACCCTCGCGGCCCACGGCACCATGGCCATCCGCGCACTGCACAACGTCCAGCGCTGGGCCGCCGACACCACACTCGCCGACGGCCGCCGGGTCATCGACCTGGGCTGGGTACGCGGACGGCTGGCCCGCACCCACACCCGGCTGGACGCCATGAAACTGCTGAACTGGCAGATGGTCGACGCGCTCCAGCAGGGCACCCTCACCCCGCAGGACGCCTCCGCCGTCAAGGTCTACGGCTCCGAGGCCCGCCGGGACGCCTATGCCTGGCTGATGGAGGTCGTCGGCTCCGCGGGCCCCCTCAAGGAGGGCTCGGCCGGCGCGGTCCTGCACGGCGAACTGGAACGCGGCTACCGCTCCGCCGTCATCTTCACCTTCGGCGGCGGCAACAACGAGATCCAGCGCGAAATCATCTCGTGGATCGGCCTGGGGATGCCCCGCGTGCGGCGCTGAGCCGGAATCGGCCGTGCGCCCTCACCCAGGACGTCGGGGCGTTGCCGGAACCCGGCTGACTTGTAGGTGGCGACGGCGCCGACATGGGAGCCAGGGGTACGGCAGTCCGGCCGCCATCGTGTGCCAGCGCTCGTCCGTGAACCTCGACCCGTCGAACGCTGCCCGCTGTACGGCGGCAAACACGTGTGCCTGCTCGGGCCCGACCACCTCGATCCGCACGCCCGGGTCCTGCACCGGCTCCGTGAAGTCGCGGATGCAGTTGCATCGGGACCCCGTCGTACTGCCACTCCCGCAGGACGCCCACAGCCTCGCTCAGCCCGTCGACTCCCGGCTTGCCGCACACGATCGCCATACCCCCGATGACACACCACCGCGCGGACAGTCCGCACCGGCTTCCGACCGGCGGGCGTGGCGCGGGTACGGGGGCCCGGGAGGGCAGCCGGTGACCGAAGAGACAGGGCCCCGCTCTCTTGTGGGCCCACCATGATGGATGCTGGTGACTACTGCCGTCGGAGATCTACCGTCGGACATCCACCGTCGGACGTCTTCCGTCAGGTGTCGTATCCGGCAGCGGGAGGTGGGATGCGTGGCAGGCGACCCGGGGGTCTTCGGGCCCCGGTCCGTGACCTGGCAGATGCACAGTGATCCGATGATGTGGATCGCGGGTGTCCGCGCGCTGTACCTCCAGGCGCTGCATCCTCGTGCGGTGCGCGGTGTCTTCCAGAACTCGGACTTCAGGAGGGACGCCTGGGGCCGGCTGATGCGCACCGCCCATTTCGTCGGCACCCTCAGCTACGGCACCACCGACGCCGCCGAACAGGCCGGTGCCACGGTCCGGCGCATCCACCGCCGGCTGTCCGCCACCGATCCGGCCACCGGCGAGCGCTACGGGATCGACGAGCCGGACCTGCTGCTGTGGGTGCACTGCGCGGAGGTGGACTCCTACCTGCACGTACTGCGCCGCTCCGGCTATCCCGTCAGCGACGCCCAGGCCGACGCCTACGTCCACGAGCAGCGCGAAAGCGCCCGGCTCGTCGGCCTCGACCCGGCCGGGGTTCCGGGCAGCCGGGCCGCGCTCGCCGCCTACTTCGCCCAGGTACGGCCCGAGTTGGCGCTGACCCCTGAAGCCCGCGAGGTCGACGACTTTCTGCGCCGGCCGCCGACCCCGGCGCCGCTCGTCCCGGCCCGTGCCCTGCTCTGGCACCGGGTGGCCCGGCTCGCCTACGGCGCACTCCCGGCGTATGCCCACGAGCTCTACGGGCGCCCCGCGCCCCCGCCCGCCACGGTCACCCGCCGGCTCCGCGCCACCGGCCACCTCCTTCGCGCCATTCCCCCCACGGTCCGCTGGCAGCTCCCGCCCCGGCACATCCTGCGCGCCGTCGCACGACTCGGCCCCGGCGCCCGCCCAGCGCCCTACAAGCTCCGCCGTTCCGCCGCCATACTGGAAGGGCAGGAGGCCCCGCAGGGGGAGCTGCGCGGCTGACCACGGGGAACGGGGACGGGGGCGGCGATACATGGTGGCGGAAAACAGACTGATCCAACGGCGGTACCGGCTGCTCGGCACCATCGGGCGCGGCGGCATGGGGGAGGTGTGGCGGGCCCGCGACGAGTCGCTGGGCCGGCAGGTCGCGGTCAAGTGCCTCAAGCCCATGGGGCCGCGGCACGAGCCGTCGTTCCTCCAGGTGCTGCGCGAACGCTTCCGCCGCGAGGCCCGGGTCGCGGCCGCGCTCCAGCACCGCGGCATCACCGTCGTCCATGACTTCGGCGAGGACGACGGCACCCTCTTCATCGTGATGGAGCTGCTCAGCGGCCGTAACCTCAGCCAGCTCCTGGACGACAACCGCCGTCAGCCGCTGCCCGTGGCGGACCTCATGGAGATCGCCGAGCAGGTCACCGCCGCGCTTGCCTACACCCATGAACAAGCCATCGTGCACCGCGATCTGAAACCGGCCAACATCGTCCGGACCGCCGACGGCACGGTCAAGATCTGTGATTTCGGCATCGCGCGGCTCGGCCACGACATCGGCTTCACCGCCCGCCTCACCGGCACCGGCATCGCCATGGGCAGCCCGCATTACATGTCGCCCGAACAGATCGGCGCCCACGGCGTCGACCACCGCAGCGATCTCTACTCGCTCGGCTGTGTGCTGTACGAGATCGCCACCGGAGTGCCGCCGTTCGACCTGGGCGACGCCTGGGCGGTGCTCGTCGGACATCGCGACCTGGCACCGGAGCCGCCCCGTACGCTCCGGCCCGATCTGCCCGAGGCCTATGAGCGGATCGTGCTCGAACTGCTCGCCAAGGACCCCGACGACCGTCCCAGGGACGCCCACGAGCTGGGCAAACGCCTCGCCGATGCCCGCCATCCGCACCCCGGGCGGGACGTCGCGACAGGCCCGGACGAGCTGACGGTCCCCGCCCGGTGGCAGCCCACCTGGACCCGCGGCATGACCCTCGGCGCCCCCGCGGGCCTCGCCCGGCGACCGCACGGGCACGCCGCGGACGGGGCCGCCACGGTCCTCACCGATACCTGGACCGGCTGGCGCGGCGGCCCGCAGGGCGGTGAGACGCCCCCGGACGCCGGCATCGCCAGTCCGGCACCGCCGGACGACCACCGCGCCACCCTCGCCGCGCTGGCCGGCCGGCACACCGCCGCGCTGAACCTCGGCCGGCTGGGCCGCTGGGAGGAGGCGGGCGAGGCCCACCGTGTGCTCGCCGCGGAACGCGAGCGACTCCTCGGTCCCGACCACCCCGACACCCTCACCAGCCGCCTGGAGGGAGGCCATGCCGCGAGCCGTCTCGGCCGGAGCTTCGAGGCGCACCAGATCTACGCCGAGGTGCTGGCGGGCCGTGAACGTGCGCTGGGCCCCGACCACCCCGACTCGCTGAGCTGCCGCCACCAGGTCGCGCTCAACCTCGGCCGGCTGGGACGGCTGGAGGACTGCCTCGCCATGACCCATGAGGTGGCCGAGGCGCGCGCCCGGGTACTCGGCCCGCAGCACCCCGACACCCTCGCCACGCTCTTCGAACTCGCCCACGTACTGGGCAAGTTGGGCAGGTATGCGGAGGCGCTGCACACCCACAGGGACGTCGCGGCGGCGCGCACCGCCACGCTCGGCCCCGGCCACCCCGACACCCTCGCCGCCCGTTACGAGGTCGGCATCGGCCTCGGCCGGCTCGGCGACAGCGCCGGGGCCGTGGCGCTCTACCGGGACCTGGCCTCGGCCTGTGCCGTCGCCCGGAGCGCCGACGACCCGGAGACGCTGCGCGCCCGGCACGGCCTGGGCGTCAACCTCGGCCGGCAGAACCGCTGGCAGGAGGCGCTCGTGGAGGCCCGTGAAGTGGCCGCGACGCGCGGGCGGGTGCTCGGCCCCGACCACTCCGACACCCTGGTCAGCCGCCGGGAGGCCGCCGTGGCGCTGGGCTGGCTCGGCCGCTGGGACGAGGCGCTGGACCTCTACCGCGAGGTCGCGGACGCCCGCGAACAGGTCCTGGGCGCGGCCCACCTCGACACGCTGGCGAGCTACGGCGACCTCGCCCAGTGCCTGGAGCAACTGGGCAGCGCGGACGAGGCTGCCGCCCTCCACCGCCGGATCGCGGCCCTGCACCAGGAGCGCGCGGCACGCCGGCGCTAGGGGAGACCCTCAGGGGGAGCCCCCAGGGGGAGGGCGGCCGCGGTCATCCGGGCGCGGCCGGGGGACGGCTGTGCCCTGGCCGCGCCCGGATGGCGCCCGGATGCCGCCGGGCGAACCGCAGCGCCCCGGTCAGTCCGGTGTGACGCGGTAGAGCACCGTGCTGTGCGGCGGCACCTCCCGCGCCACGATCGTGTCGTCGCTGTGCGTGCGGCGGCCGGTCACCAGATCGTGCAGCCGGTAGGAGTCGGCCGCCGGCAGTCCGGCCGCGGCGGCTGTGACGGAGAGCGTGCGCGGTGCGTCGCCCGAGTTGAACAGGGCGATCGCCCGGTCGCCGTTCTTCAGCGGCTTGGCCAGCACCGCGGAGCCGTCGTCCTGCTGCACGAGGTTCCCCTGGACGCCGAGCGCATCCTGGTCGACGGCGATGACCTCCTTGTTCCCCAGCACCTTGCGTGCCGCCGGGGACAGACTGCCGACGTCGGTGCTGGAGATCAGGGGAGCGGCCATCATCGACCACAGCGACATCTGGCTCTGCATCTCCCGCGCTGTCAGGCCCGTGTCACCGGCCAGCAGGAAGTCCGGATCGTTCCAGCGGCCGGGACGCTGGAGGCCGGCCAGCCGTGCGTTGTAGCGGAAGTTGTAGACGATGGAGGACCACTTCGCGGCCGGCGTGCTCTTCTGGAGCGCCACATCGCGCCCGCCCCGCCACAGATTGCCGACCTCGGCCGACCAGCCGATGACCCGGTGCCAGACGCTGTCGCCGTCGAACTGGAAGTAGGCCGGTGCCGACACCGAGAAGGTGATCGGGCGGCCGGTGGCCCGGAGCGCACGGCTCATCTGCCCGTACAGATCCCGGTAGGTCTCCTCCTTGGAGTGCCCCGGCGCGACGGGCACATTGCAGCCGTCCGCCTTGACGTAGTCGACCTTCCAGCGGGCGAACAGCTCCGCGTCCTGCTGAAAATGGCCAAGACTGCCCGGATACTTCTCACAGGTGAGAGTGCCGACGTCCTCATAGATCCCGAACTTCAGTCCCAGCGCGTGCAGCTGCCGCCCGAGGTAGGCCATGCCGTGCGGGAACTTCGTCCGGTCGGCCGTCAGCTCCCCCTGGGGCCCGCGCTGTCGGCTCATCCAGCAGTCGTCGACGGTGACGGTGCGATAGCCCTGCCGTGCCAGCCCCGAACGGACCAGGGCACGCGCATTGTCGAGGACGACCTTCTCGTTGATGTCGCACATGTAGTACGACCAGTTGTTCCAGCCCATCGGGGGTCTGGGGGCCAGATTCGGATACGCCCCGGCGGCGTGCCGGGCGCCGGTCGCACGGACCGGACCGGCGGCGGCAGAGGCGGGCGCGGGGGCCGCGAGCAGCCCGGCGGAGCAGGCGGCGACGGCGGTCAGTCCGGCGAGGGTGCGGCCGAGGCGGGGTACCGGGGAGTGGGACACGGGTCACCTCACGGGTGGGCGGGACGGCCTGCGGAGAGGGTGGCGGGGGCGGTGCCGGGGCGGAGCACGGCCGGACGCTAGGAGCAGCCCCCTGCCCGGTCAAGAAGCCGCACCGACCCGGGGAGAGGTTTCAGCCGCCTGCACCTGGCGACCGAGATCACCGCGTGCTACCAAGGGGCATGCCGGAACGGACTTCGTATGACGCGGTCATCGTCGGCGGCGGGCACAACGGACTCGTTGCCGCCGCCTATCTCGCGCGCGCAGGGCGCAGTGTGCTGGTGCTGGAGCGGCTGGACCACACCGGTGGGGCCGCCGTGTCGACCCGGGCCTTCGCCGGGGTCGACGCCCGGCTGTCCCGTTACTCCTACCTCGTCAGCCTGCTGCCGCCGAAGATCGTGCGGGATCTCGGTCTGCGCTTCGCGGTCCGCAAACGCACCGTCTCCTCCTACACCCCCGCCGTGCGCGACGGCCGCCCCACCGGTCTCCTCGTCGGCGGCGGCGATGCCCGGACCCGTACCGCTTTCGCCGAACTCACCGGATCCGACCGGGAGTTCACCGCCTGGCAGCGCTTCTACGGCACCACCGGGCGTCTCGCCGAACGCGTCTTCCCCACCCTGACCGAGCCCCTCCCCACCCGCGCCGCGCTGCGCGCCACCGTCGACGACGACGCCACCTGGCATGCCCTGTTCGAACGTCCTCTGGGGGAGGTGGTCGAGGAGACCTTCAGCGACGACCTGGTCCGCGGGGTGGTCCTCACCGACGCCCTCATCGGCACCTTCGCCACCGCTCATGATCCGTCCCTGCGTCAGAACCGCTGTTTCCTCTACCACGTCATCGGCGGCGGCACCGGAGACTGGGACGTGCCCATCGGCGGTATGGGGGCCCTCACCGACGCGCTGGCCGACGCCGCCCGCCGGTCCGGGGCGGAGATCGTCACCGACTGCGCCGTGACCGGGATCGCGACGGACGGCCGCACCGCGGAGGTGACCTGCGACCAGGGCACCGTCGGCGCCCGCCGGGTCCTGGTCAACGCCGCCCCGCGCGAGCTGGCCCGCCTGCTGGGCGAGGCCCCGCCGCCACCCGCCGAGGGCGCCCAGCTCAAGGTCAATATGCTGCTCACCCGGCTGCCGCGGCTGCGTGACACCCGTGTGGACGCACGGGAGGCCTTCTCCGGCACGTTCCATATCGCCGAGGGCTACCGCCAACTGGAGAGCGCCTACCAACAGGCCGCGTCCGGCGCCCTCCCCTCCTCCCCGCCGTCCGAGATCTACTGCCACTCCCTCACCGACCCCTCCATCCTCGGCGCTGACCTGGTCCGCCAGGGCTACCAGACGCTCACCCTGTTCGGCCTGCACACCCCCGCCAGCCTGTTCACCGCCGACAACGACACCACCCGCGACCGCCTGCTGGCGGCCACCCTCGCCGAACTCGACACCCACCTCGCCGAACCGCTCGCCGACTGCCTGGCCCATGACGCCGACGGCCGCCCCTGCATCGAGGCCCGGTCCCCCCTCGACCTGGACCGCGAACTCGGCCTGCCGGGCGGCAACATCTTCCACCGGGACCTGGCCTTTCCCTATGCCGATCCCTCGGACGAGGCCCTCGGCGACGCCCGGTCCGCCCCGGCCCGCTGGGGCGTGGCGACCACCCACCCCAACGTCCTCCTGTGCGGGGCGGGCGCGGTACGCGGCGGGGGCGTGAGCGGCATCCCGGGACACAATGCGGCGATGGCGGTATTGGAGGAGGGGTGAGGGGCGGGGGCCGCCCGCCCCGGCGGCCCGGGACGGCCGGGGGCCGCCCGTCCCGGCGGCCGGCGCCAAGTTTCTGACGCTGCATCAGAAACGCTCTTCCCTCGTACGGCCCGCTGCGGCAT
Organism: Streptomyces sp. NRRL S-1813; assembly: GCF_000719605.1. Classification (NCBI taxonomy): domain Bacteria; kingdom Bacillati; phylum Actinomycetota; class Actinomycetes; order Kitasatosporales; family Streptomycetaceae; genus Streptomyces; species Streptomyces sp. NRRL S-1813. Next base: position 77,952 of record NZ_JOHB01000010.1, on the reverse strand, counting down.
CCTTCGCCCATGCAGACGGAGCTGAGCAACACGCTGGGAGTCGAGCACGCCGTCTTCGGGTTCACGCCGTTTCCCGCGGTCGCCGCGGCGATCACCCGGGCCGGCGGGTTCGGGGTGCTCGGTGCGGTCCGCTACACCGCGCCGGACGAACTGGCCCGCGACCTGGACTGGATGCAGGAGCACACCGACGGGCTGCCCTACGGGCTCGATGTGGTCATGCCCGCCAAGAAGGTGGAAGGGGTCACCGAGGCCGAGGTCGAGGCGATGATCCCACAGGGGCACCGCCGCTTCGTCACCGAGCTCCTCGACAAACACCAGGTACCGCAGCTCGCGGCGGGGGAGACGTCCGGCTGGCGGATCACCGGGTGGATGGAGCAGGTCGCCCGCACCCAGCTCGATGTGGCCTTCGACTATCCGATCAAGTTGCTGGCCAACGCCCTCGGCTCACCGCCGCCCGACATCATCCGGCGCGCCCACGACCACGGCGTCCTCGTCGCCGCGCTGGCCGGCAGCCCGCGGCACGCACGGCACCACAAGGCCGCCGGTATCGACATCGTCGTCGCCCAGGGGTACGAGGCGGGCGGGCACACCGGCGAGATCGCCACCATGGTCCTCACTCCGGAAGTCGTGGCCGCCGTCGACCCGCTGCCGGTGCTCGCCGCGGGCGGTATCGGCACCGGCGAGCAGATCGCCGCCGGACTCGCCCTCGGCGCCCAGGGCGTCTGGCTGGGCTCGCTCTGGCTGACCACCGAGGAGGCCGACCTGCACTCCCGGCGGCTGACCGCGAAACTGCTCGCCGCGGGCCCGGACGACACCGTGCGCTCCCGCGCCCTGACCGGCAAACCCGCCCGCCAGCTGCGCACCGAGTGGACCGACGCCTGGGACGATCCGAACGGTCCCGGCCCGCTGCCGATGCCGTTGCAGGGCCTGCTGGTCGCCGAGGCCAACTCCCGTATCCAGCGGCACGAGGTCGAACCGCTGCTGGGCACCCCGGTCGGCCAGATCGTCGGACGGATGAACAGCGAGCGCAGCGTACAGGCCGTCTTCGACGACCTCACCCGTGGCTTCGAGCGGGCCATCGACCGCATCAACCGCATCGCCGGACGTGCCTGATCCCGAGGAGGACAGCGGAATGACCCAAGACTCCCCACCGCCCAACGGCTTCTGGGCACAGGCCGCCGCCGACCCGGACCGTACGGTCCTGATCGCCCCGGACGGCGAGGAGTGGACCGCGGGCCGGCTGCACGCCGCGAGCAACCGGCTGGTCCACGGGCTGCGCGCGGCGGGTCTGGAGCGCGGCGACGCGTTCGCCGTGGTCCTCCCCAACGGCGTCGAGTTCTTCACCGCACATCTCGCCGCGTCCCAGGCCGGTTTCTATCTCGTCCCCGTCAACCACCATCTGGTCGGCCCGGAGATCGCCTGGATCGTCGCCGACTCCGGGGCGAAGGTGCTGATCGCGCACGAGCGGTTCGCGGAGGCGGCCCGGCACGCCGCGGACGAGGCGAAGCTGCCGGGGCCGCAGCGCCACGCCGTCGGTCACATCGACGGCTTCCGCCCGTACGCCCAGCTCCTCGACGGGCAGCCCGAGTCCGCACCCGCGGACCGGACGCTGGGCTGGGTCATGAACTACACCTCGGGCACCACGGGGCGCCCGCGCGGTATCCGCCGCCCGCTGCCCGGCACCGCACCCGAGGACGCCCACCTCGGCGGTTTCCTCGGCATCTTCGGCATCAAGCCGTTCGACGGCAATGTCCATCTGGTCTGCTCGCCGCTCTACCACACGGCCGTGCTGCAATTCGCCGGTGCCTCACTGCACCTCGGCCACCGCCTCGTCCTGATGGACAAGTGGACGCCGCAGAGCATGCTGGCCCTGATCGACGCGCACCGCTGCACCCACACGCATATGGTGCCCACCCAGTTCCACCGGCTGCTCGCACTGCCCGAGGAGGCCCGCGCGGCGTACGACGTGAGCTCGATGCGGCACGCCATTCACGGCGCCGCACCCTGCCCCGACCACGTCAAACGCGCGATGATCGACTGGTGGGGCGGCTGTGTCGAGGAGTACTACGCGGCCAGCGAGGGCGGTGGTGCCTTCGCGACCGCCGAGGACTGGCTCAAACGGCCCGGAACGGTCGGCAAGGCCTGGCCGATCAGCGAACTGGCCGTCTTCGACGACGACGGCAACCGGCTGCCCGCGGGCGAACTCGGCACCGTCTACATGAAGATGAACACCGGCGGCTTCAGCTACCACAAGGACGAGGGGAAGACGAAGAAGAACCGGATCGGTGACTTCTTCACCGTCGGCGACCTCGGATATCTGGATGCGGAGGGGTATCTCTTCCTCCGCGACCGCAAGATCGACATGATCATCTCGGGCGGGGTGAACATCTACCCCGCCGAGATCGAATCCGCCCTGCTCGGCCACCCCGCCGTCGCCGACGCGGCCGCCTTCGGCATCCCGCACGACGACTGGGGCGAGGAGGTCAAGGCCGTCGTGGAGCCCGCCGAGGGCCATGCGCCGGGGCCCGGTCTGGCCGCCGAGCTCCTGGCCCACTGTGCGCGGCAACTGGCCGGCTACAAACGGCCCAAGTCGGTCGACTTCATCACCGTCATGCCGCGCGACCCCAATGGCAAGCTCTACAAGCGCCGGCTGCGCGACCCGTACTGGGAGGGGCGGGAGCGCGCCGTGTAGCCATGCGTCCCGGACAGCCGCCGGCGGCCGGTCCCACCCCTCCGGGGACCGGCCGCCGCGGCATCGCCTGCCGTGGCCGTCAGGGGCGCACGTGCAGCACCCGCAGACCGGGCGCAGCGGCGATGTCCTTGGCGCGGAACCGCTCCGGGGCCATCCGGCCGGCCGCGTACAGTGCCACCCCGGCGAGTGGAAGAGCTCTGAGACGGTTACGGATGATTCCTCCCAATGGACGTGAGAGCAAAGGCGGTTGAGCGTACCAAGCGGTCGGTATTCCCCTCCGGGGAACCGCGGCACCACGAGGCGGGTGGCGGAGGCCGGCCGTGACATGCGGCGGGCGGCGGGGCCCCGGCAGTGACCCGAGGCGGGCGACGGGGAGCCGGCGGCAGCACGAGCGCGGGCGCTGCTGCCGTGCCGCACTCCGGTCGGGCGCCTTGACCCGGGGTGCGGGGCCGCCGAGGATCGCGCCATGACGCAAGCGCGGAGCAATACGGTCGACGGAGTCCTGCGGCGCAGCGCCCGCCGGGTGCCCGGTCGCACGGCGGTGCGGTACGCGGACCGGGCCTGGACCTATCGCGCGCTGGACGACGCGGTGACCGCCGCGGCCCGGGTGCTGCGGGCGGACGGCCTGCGGCCCGGCGACCGGGTCGCCTCCTACGGCCACAACTCGGATGCGTATCTGATCGGATTTCTGGCCTGCGCCCGAGCCGGACTGGTGCATGTGCCGGTCAACCACAGCCTCACCGGCGAGGATCTGCGCTACCTCCTGGAGCAGTCGGGCAGTGCGCTGGTGCTCACCGACGCCGCGCTCGCGCACCGGCTGCCGGACTCCGTCCGCACCATGCCCCTGTACGGGGCGCCCGACGGGCTGCTGGAGCGGCTCGCGGCCCACGACGCGCCGGACGCCGCCGGGCCGGACGCCGCCGTCCCGGCGGCCGAAGTGCACGACGACGCCCTCGTCCAACTGCTGTACACCTCGGGCACCACCGCCCTGCCCAAGGGCGCGATGATGACCCACCGTGCCCTGGTGCACGAGTACACCAGCGCCGTCGTCGCCCTCGACCTGAAGGAGACGGACCGGCCGGTTCACTCGCTCCCGCTCTACCACTCCGCGCAGATGCACGTGTTCCTGCTGCCCTACCTGGCGGTGGGCGCGGAGAACACCATCCTGGACGGACCCGACCCGGGAAAGATCTTCGACCTGGTGGAAGCGGGCCGGGCCGACAGCCTGTTCGCGCCGCCGACCGTATGGATCGCGCTGTCGCACCACCCCGGCTTCACCACCCGGGAGCTGAGCGGGCTGCGCAAGGCCTACTACGGTGCCTCGATCATGCCGGTGCCGGTCCTGGAGCGGCTCCGCGCCCGGCTGCCAGGACTCGCCTTCTACAACTGCTTCGGGCAGAGCGAGATCGGGCCGCTGGCCACTGTGCTCGGCCCCGGCGAACACGAGGGCCGGATGGACTCCTGCGGGCGTCCGGTGCTGTTCGTCGAGGCCCGGGTGGTGGACGAGGAGGGCCGGGAGGTACCGGACGGCACACGGGGTGAGGTCGTCTACCGCTCCCCTCAACTGTGCACCGGCTACTGGGACAAGCCGGAGGAGACCGCCGAGGCGTTCCGGGACGGCTGGTTCCACTCCGGCGACCTCGCCGTCCGTGACGCCGAGGGCTATTTCACGGTGGTCGACCGGGTCAAGGACGTCATCAACTCCGGCGGCGTCCTGGTCGCCTCCCGCCAGGTGGAGGACGTGCTCTACGAGCATCCGCAGGTGGCCGAGGTCGCGGTCATCGGGCTGCCGGACGAGCGCTGGATCGAGGCGGTGACCGCGGTGGTCGTACGGCGTACGGACGGTGCGGGCGGTACCGGGGACGAGGCCGGCGGGGAGGAAGCGGGGGAGGCGGAGCTGATCGCGGCGGCCCGCGCGCGCCTTGCGCCGTTCAAGGCGCCCAAACGGGTGGTGTTCGTGGACGCGCTGCCGCGCAACGCCAGCGGCAAGGTCCTCAAGCGGGAGCTGCGGGCACGGTTCGGCGCGCCCTGAGCCGGGCCCGGCACGGCGTGCGCGAAGGGCGACTGTCAGTGCCCCCTGCGATGCTGGGAATCGGCGCGAAACAGCCCTGAACACCCATCCGTGCGACGGAGGACCACCGATGCTGACGACCAATTTCGTTCCGGGCACCCCGAACTGGCTCGACCTCGGGGCCCCGGACATCGACGACGCCGTCTCCTTCTACGCCGCCGTGTTCGGCTGGACCTTCCAGTCGGCCGGACCGGACGCCGGCGGGTACGGCTTCTTCCAGCTCGACGGCAGGACGGTCGCTGCCGTGGGCCCGCTGATGGAGGAGGGCGCCGGCTCCGCCTGGACGGTGTACTTCCAGACCCCTGACGCGGACGCCACGGTCAAGGCGGTGGAGCAGGCCGGCGGCTCGGTGCGCGTCCCGCCGATGGACGTCTTCACCGCGGGCCGGCTGGCCGCCTTCACCGACCCGACCGGCGGCGACTTCGCCGTGTGGCAGCCGGGCGACGTCCAGGGCCTGGAGACGGTCATGGAGCCGAACTCCCTGTGCTGGACGGAGCTGTACACCACCGACGCGGCCGCCGCGAAGGACTTCTACCACTCGGTCTTCTCCTGGGGCCACCAGGACATGCCGATGGGCGGCGAAACGGTCTACTCCGTCGTCTCCGCACCGGGCGGCGGCAAGGACGACGACTCGGGGCACGGCGGCATCATGCAGCTGCCGAAGGAGAATCTACAGGCCGGTTCGACCTCCGAGTGGCACCCGTATTTCGGCGTCACCGACTGCGATGCCGCCTTCGCCACGGCCACCGGCCGCGGCGCCACGGTCCTGATCCCGCCCACCGACGCCCCGGGCGTCGGCCGGCTGGCCATGCTCAGGGACCCGGCAGGGGCCCCGTTCGCCCTGATTACGGGGGACCCGACGACGGCCTGAGGCGACCGCCGCCCCGCGGACGCGGCGCGGGACCGGGGCCCGCCCGTGAGCCACCGGCGCCCGCCTGCGAGGAGCCGCGCCCGCCTGCCGGACCGTACGGTCGGGAGGCCGTGCGGCGGGGCGACGCGCTCCCGGCACCGCACACACAAATGCCGGGCGCGCAGCGGTCCGCGGCGCCTATCGTCCCCGGGGCAGGGCAACGCAGGACCGTCCGAAGGAGAGAGCGCGGTGGGAGCGGTGCGGCAGGAGCGGTGGACGGCGTCAGGAGTCCGGCTCCGCCAGGTCACCTCCGGTGCCGGGCGCGGAAACTGGCTCTTCGTGCCCGGCGGACCAGGGCTGGGCTCCGAGTCCCTGCACGGCCTGGTGACGGCGGCCCAGGTCCCCGGAGCCGCCTGGCTGGTCGATCTGCCCGGCGACGGCTCCAACCGCGACCGTCCCGCGATTCCCGCCGACCCCTACGCCCACTGGCCGGGAGTCCTGACGGAGGCCGCGCAGGCGCTGGACGACGTGGTGATGGTCGGCCACTCCACCGGCGGCATGTTCCTGCTGTCCGTCCCGGAACTCGCGGCACAGCTCACGGGCCTGGCGCTGATCAGCAGCGCCCCGCACGCCGGCTGGCGCCCCGCCTTCGCCCGCTACGCCCAGGACCACCCGCTCCCCGGAGTCGACACCGCCGCCGAGCGCCATGCCCGGCAGCCGGACGACCAGACCCTGCGTGCCCTGACGCTGGCCGCCGCGCCATGGAATTTCAGCCCGTCCGCGGCCGCCGACGGCCGGGCCCTCCTTGCGGGCCTCCCGTACTGCCATGGCGCGGTGGCCTGGGCCGACGCCCACTTCGACGACAGCTACCGGGCCCGCTGGACACCACGGACCCTGCCGACCCTGATCGTCAGCGGCAGCCGGGACCACATCGTCGACCAGCGGCTCTGGCAGGACGAGCCCGGCTTCCACGGTCCGCGCATCCTGCACCGCCGGATCGGGGAAGCCGGCCATTTCCCGTGGATCGAGAACCCCGAAGCCGTCCGGGCGGCCTTCGCCGACCTCGCCGGCCTGCTGCTTCCCTAGGCCGAATCCCGCGGCCGGGCGTCCACAATGCGCTTGATCTTGCCGACCGAGCGCTCCAGGGTCTCCGGGTCGACGATCTCCACCGCGACCGTGACCCCGATCCCGTCCTTGACGCCGCGTGCGATCAGCCCGGCGGCCACCGTGCGCACCTCAGGGCTCGCGTCCGGCCGGGCCTCGGCGCGCACGGTCAGCCGGTCCATCCGGCCCTCCCGGGTCAGCTTCAGCTGGAAGTGCGGGGCGACCCCGGGCGTCCGCAGCACGATCTCCTCGACCTGTGCGGGGAAGAGATTGACCCCCCGCAGAATGATCATGTCGTCGCAGCGCCCGGTGATCTTCTCCATCCGGCGGAAGGCGGCCCGCGCGGTACCGGGCAGCAGCCGGGTCAGATCCCGGGTGCGATAGCGGATGACCGGCATCGCTTCCTTGGTGAGGGAGGTGAACACCAGCTCGCCGTGCGCCCCCTCCGGCAGTACCTCGCCGGTGATCGGGTCGACCACCTCCGGATAGAAGTGGTCCTCCCAGATGTGGAGCCCGTCCTTGGTCTCCACACACTCCTGGGCGACGCCCGGGCCCATGACCTCCGACAGGCCGTAGATGTCCACGGCGTCGATCGCGAACCGTTCCTCGATCTCGCGGCGCATCTCCTGCGTCCAGGGCTCGGCGCCGAAGACGCCCACCTTGAGCGAGGTCGTACGGGGATCGACGCCCTGCCGCTCGAACTCGTCCAGCAGAGTGAGCATGTAGGACGGCGTGACCATGATGATCTCGGGCCGGAAGTCCTGGATGATCTGCACCTGCCGGCTGGTCATCCCGCCGGACGCCGGTACGACCGTGCAGCCGAGCCGCTCCGCGCCGTAGTGGGCGCCCAGCCCGCCGGTGAACAGCCCGTATCCGTAGGCGATATGCACGGTGTGACCGGGCCGCCCGCCGGCCGCGTGGAGGGAACGGGCGACGACATCCGCCCAGTGCGACAGATCGCGCTCGGTGTAGCCGACGACCGTCGGGCGGCCCGTGGTGCCGCTGGAGGCATGGAGCCGGCGCACCTGCTCCTTGGGGACGGCGAACATCCCGAAGGGGTACTGGGCGCGCAGATCGTCCTTGACGGTGAACGGGAAGCGGGCGAGGTCGCCGAGCGAGCGGCAGTCCTGCGGATGCACCCCGGCCCGGTCGAAGGACTCCCGGTAGAACGGGACGTGGTCATAGGCGTGCTGCAACGAGGCGCGCAGCCGTGTCAGTTGCAGGGTGTGCAACGCCTCCGCGGAGAGTCGTTCCGCATCGTCGAACGTCTCACTGCCCATAGCCGCTTCCGGCATGGAGTTCACCGCCTCGTGTCCCTACCGATCATTCGGTAGCCGCATGCTGGTCCAAGTAATCAGCGCGCGGCGAACACGTCAAGGGGCGTGGCGCCGACACCTCCCGGGTAGCGTCCAGCGCATGAGTGACGTCCGGAAAGTGCAGGTCGGTGAGGTCCAGCTGGCGTATCGGGTGTGGGGAGAGGAGGACGCGCCCCCGGCCGTGCTGCTCCACTGCCTCGGGGAGGACGGCGAGGACTGGCGCGGTGTGGTCGGCAGGCTCGCCGGTACCCACCGTGTCTACGCCCTCGATCAGCGGGGCCACGGGTACAGCGACTGGCCCGGTGCGTACGGCTTCGAACGGTGGCGGGACGATGCGATCGGCTTCCTCCAGGCACTCGGCCTGGAGCGGGTGATCCTCATCGGGCACTCGCTGGGCGCGGTGGCCGCGCTGCTGCTGGCCGCGGACCGGCCCGAGCTGGTGGACCGGCTCATCCTGGAGGAAGTGGCGCCGCCGCGGCCCGCCGATCCGCCGCAGGAGGTGCCGGAGCAGCCGGCCGGTCCGCAGCCGTTCGACTGGCAGGCCAAGGTCGCCGTGGTGGCGGAGCGCAATGCGCCCGACCCCGTGTGGTGGGAGGCGCTGGAGAAGATCACCGCACCGACCCTGGTCATCGGCGGCGGCGAGTCCAGCCATATTCCGCAGGAGCACCTCGCCGAGCTGGTCGAGCGGATCCCGGACGCCTGTCTGGTGACGGTGGAGGGTGCCGGTCATCTCGTCCACGAGGAGCGCCCCGGGGAGTTCCTCGCCGCGGTCAACTCGTTCCTCGCGCCGCGCCCGTAGCCTGCCGCGCGGTGTCGTGCGGGTCCCGGCGGGGTCCGCCGTGGCCCGCACGACACGCCCTCGGCCCTCGCCGGATGGGCCCACGGTGCCCCGGCCGCCTCGTCCGTCTCGGGGCTGTCGTCGCGCGCCCGCCGGGGATGACGGACGGCCGTTAGGCTCATGGCCGATGCCGCCGCTGAACTCCCCGGGGGTTTCCCGGGGTTCGAGAAAGGCCGACCGTGCAGCTGATCATCTCGATGCGGAGCGCCCTGACCGCCGGAGCGGCCGCCGCCGTCCTGCTGACCGGAACCGGCGGGGCCGTCGCGGCTCCGGCAGCCCCGCCGGTCAAGGCCCCCGTCTCGTCGGCCGCGGCCACCACCCCGGCTGCTGCCACCGCGCACTCCGTGTACGGCCGGCTCGGCCCGCTCGCCGGGCTGTCCGCGGAGCGGCTGGCCACCGGCGATCTGGTGGCCGCGGCGAAGTGGGGTACCGGCGGTCCGATCGACGACCCGGCCCGTGAGCAGGAGGTGCTGGACGCGGTGGCGGATCAGGCCCGGCGGCTGGGCGCCGATCCGGCGGCCACGGTGCGGATCTTCCGGGACCAGATCGAGGCCAGCAAGGTCGTGCAGCGGGGGCTGCACCGCCGGTGGCACGCGGATCCCGCGCAGGCGCCGACCACGCGACCCGACCTCGACGAGGTGCGCAAGGAGATCAACCGCATCAACGGCGAGCTGGTGCGGGCCATCGCCCGCTCCCCGCATGTCCGCTCGGCGCCGTACTGCACTCCGCTGCTGACGGTGGCCGCCGCGCAGGTCCGCCATGAGCGGCACCTGGACGGGCTGCACACGGCGGCGCTGGCCCGCTCGCTGCGCTCGGTCTGCGACAAAGCCTGACCGACGGCCGCGCCCGGCGGCCCGTCCGGCTCAGCCCGTCCGCTCGCCCGCCGCCACCGCTCTCGCCCAGCGGTAATCCGCCTTGCCGCTGGGCGAACGCTGGATGTGGTCGGTGAAGACGACGGCGCGCGGAATCTTGTAGCCCGCCAACCGGGTCCGGCAGTGGAGCTGGAGGCCCGCGAGGTCCAACGGCGCGGCGTCGGGGCGCAGTTGGACCACGGCCGCGACGCGGTTGCCCCACCGCTCGTCCGGCACGCCCGCCACCAGCGCGTCATAGACGTCCGGATGTGCCTTCAGCGCCTGCTCCACCTCCTCCGGGTAGACCTTCTCGCCGCCGGAGTTGATGCACTGCGAGCCCCGGCCGAGGACGGTGACGATGCCTGCCGCGTCGACGGTGGCCATATCGCCCAGCAGCACCCACCGGTCACCGCGCGCCTCGAAGAAGGTCTCGGCGGTCTTCTTCGGGTCGTTGTAGTAGCCCAGCGGGACATGCCCGTGCAGCGCGATACGGCCCACCTCGCCGGCCGGGACCGGTTCGTGGGTCGCGGGGTCCACCACTGCCGTACGGGAGTTGACGCGCAGCCGGAAGCCGTTGGCGGGGCCCGAGTCCTCGGTGGCGGTGCCGTTGAAGCCGGATTCGGAGGAGCCGAAGTTGTTGAGCAGCATGACGTGCGGGGCCAGCGCACTGAACTGGGCGCGTACGGTCTCGGAGAGGATCGCGCCCGAACTGCTGACGCTGAACAGCGAGGAGCAGTCGGTGTCCTTGAGCGGCCCGGCGAGCGCGTCGACCAGCGGGCGCAGCATCGCATCGCCGACCAGCGACACACTGGTGACCTGCTCCCGCTCGATCGTGCGCAGCACCTCCTCGGGCACATATTTGCGGTGGACGACGACCTTCTGGCCGAAGTGGAAGGCGATGAACGCGGTGAGGGTGGAGGTGCCGTGCATCAGCGGTGGAGTGGGGAAGAAGACGATCCCCTCACCGCCGGACGCCACCCGCTCGGCCAGCTCCTGCGGTCGCCGCACGGGCTCGCCGGTCGGTGCCCCGCCGCCCATCCCGGCGAAGAAGAGGTCCTCGTGGCGCCACATCACGCCCTTGGGCATACCGGTGGTGCCGCCGGTGTAGATGACGATCTGGTCGTCGGCGGAGCGCGGGCCGAAGCCGCGCGCGGGGGAACCGGCGGCCTCGGCGTCCGCGAGCGCGACGGGCGTGATCCGCGGCTCGGGGGCGTCGGCCGGCGGGGTGCCGACGCGTACGAGATGCCGCAGACCGGGCGCCTGGGGGAGGGCGGCGGCCACCCGCGCGGTGAACTCCGCGTCGAAGACCAGCGCCGCCAGGTCGGCGTCCCGGTAGAGGTAGGTCAACTCCTCTTCCACGTAGCGGTAGTTGACGTTGACCGGGACGGCGCGGATCTTCAGGCAGGCGTAGACGGCCTGGAGGTATTCGACGCCGTTGTAGAGGTGCAGTCCGACGTGCCGGCCGGGACCGATGCCGTGGTCGGCGAGGTGGTGGGCCAGGCGATTGGCCGCGCGGTCCAGCTCGGCGTACGTCAGGCGCCGTTCGGCGCCGGTCCCGGGGTGGTCGACGTACACCAGCGCCTCGCGGTCGGGGACCGTGTCGACGATCGACTCGAAGAGGTCGGCAAGGTTGTACTCCACGTCTCCTCCAGACCGGGCGGGCGTCGGCTTGGCGGTCATTAGAGCGCCGCCGGAAGGAGCAGGGAAGGGCCACGGCCAAGAAATCTGACTACCTGTCAGAAAGGTCTTGAAGTCGGTGTGCGCCTACTGCAACCTGTTCTACGTCGCGAGACGGGAGGACGGAATGGGCAGCACGGAACATCTGTCGGTGGAGCGTGTCGGCGCGACACTGGTGCTCACCCTCAACCGGCCGGAGGCGAAGAACGCTCTCTCGCTGCCGATGCTGGTGGGGCTGTACGACGGCTGGACCGCCGCCGACGAGGACGACGGCATCCGCTCCATCGTGCTCACCGGCGCCGGCGGCACCTTCTGCGCCGGAATGGACCTCAAGGCCCTCGCGGGCGACGGCATGGCCGGCGAGCACTACCGCGACCGGCTGCGCGCCGACCCCGACCTGCACTGGAAGGCGATGCTGCGGCATCACCGCCCTCGCAAGCCGGTGATCGCCGCCGTCGAAGGCCACTGCGTCGCGGGCGGGACGGAGATCCTCCAGGGCACCGACATCCGCGTCGCCGGGGAGAGCGCCACCTTCGGGCTCTTCGAGGTCCGGCGCGGGCTGTTCCCGATCGGCGGCTCCACCGTCCGCCTCGCCCGCCAGATCCCCCGCACCCACGCCCTGGAGATGCTGCTCACCGGCCGGCCCTACCCCGCGCGCGAGGCCGAACGCATCGGGCTGATCGGCCATGTCGTCCCCGAAGGGACCGCGCTGGACAAGGCCCTGGAGATCGCGGAACTGATCAACGGCTGCGGACCGCTGGCCGTCGAAGCCGTCAAGGCCTCCGTCTACGAGACCGCCGACATGACCGAGACCGACGGGCTCGCGGCCGAACTCGCCCGCGGCTGGCCGGTCTTCGACACCGCCGACGCCAAAGAGGGCTCCCGGGCCTTCGCCGAGAAGCGCCCGCCCGTCTACCGGCGCGCCTGACCCAAGGAGCCCGCATGTCAGAGGTCCTCACGGCGCCTCTCGTCGTGGAATTCCCCTTCACCCGCTCGCTCGGCCCCGTCCAGAGCGCCTTTCTCACCGGGCTGCGCGAGCGCACCGTCCTCGGTGTCACCGCGAGCGACGGCCGGGTGGTCGTACCGCCCACCGAGTACGACCCGGTCACCGCCGAGGAGATCCGCGAGCTGGTCGAGGTCGGCACCGGCGGCACCGTCACCACCTGGGCCTGGAACCCGTCCCCGCGCCGCGGCCAGCCGCTCACCACTCCCTTCGCCTGGGTCCTGGTCCGGCTCGACGGCGCCGACACCGCACTGCTGCACGCACTGGACGCACCCGGCCCGGACGCCGTACGCACCGGGATGCGGGTCCGGGTCCGCTGGGCCGCGGAGCGCACCGGCGCGATCACCGACATTGCCTGCTTCGAGCCGGACGACAGCGCCGCGGACGACAGCCGGCCGGCCGCGCACACCGGAGAGTTCGCCGACGCCGTCACCGGTATCACCACCCCCGCCCGGCTCGACTACACCTACTCGCCCGGCCGCACCCAGTCCCGCTACCTCCGGGCGCTCACGGACCACAGGATCGTCGGCGAGCGCTGCCCCTCCTGCCGCAAGGTCTACGTCCCGCCCCGCGGCGCCTGCCCCACCTGCGGTGTCGCCACCGACACCCAGGTCGAGGTCGGCCCCGGCGGCACCGTCACCACCTTCTGCATCGTCAACATCAAGGCCAGGAACCTCGACATCGAGGTCCCGTACGTTTACGCCCATATCGCCCTGGACGGCGCCGACCTGGCGCTGCACGCCCGCATCGGCGGCATCCCGTACGACCGGGTCCGCATGGGGCTGCGCGTCGAACCCGTCTGGACCGAGGGCGGCCGCTTCCCCGACCACTACCGCCCCACCGGCGAACCCGATGCCGACTACGACAGCTACAAGGAGCTGATCTGATGCGCGAAGTCGCCATCGTCGCCTTCGGGCAGAGTGATCACGTCCGCGACAGCGCCGAGACCTCCGAGGTCGAGATGCTGATGCCGGTGCTCCACGATGTCCTGGCGCAGACCGGCCTGGCGGCCCGCGACATCGACTTCACCTGCTCCGGCTCCTCCGACTACCTCGCCGGCCGGGCCTTCTCCTTCACCATGGCCTTGGACGGCGTCGGAGCCTGGCCGCCGATCTCCGAATCCCATGTGGAGATGGACGGCGCCTGGGCGCTGTACGAGGCCTGGGTGAAGATCCTCACCGGCGAGGCGGAGACCGCACTGGTCTACGCGTACGGCAAGTCCTCGCCCGGCGATCTCCGTGAGGTCCTCACCCGGCAGCTCGACCCGTATTACGTCGCCCCGCTGTGGCCCGACTCCGTCGCGCTCGCCGCCCTCCAGGCCCAGGCCCTGATCGACGCGGGACTCACCGACGCGCAGGCGCTGGCCGGTATCGCGGCCCGCAGCCGGGCGGACGCCGGGGCCAATCCGCACGCCCAGCTGCGTGGCGAGGTGCCCGCCGGTGAGGTGCTCGTCGCCCCGCTGCGTACCGGCGACTGCCCGCCCATCGGCGACGGCGCGGCCGCCGTCGTCCTCGCCGCCGGCGACACCGCCCGCAGGCTGGTCGACCGCCCCGCCTGGATCCGCGGCCTCGACCACCGCATCGAGGCCCACAGCCTGGGCGTCCGCGACCTCACCGACTCGCCGTCCACCCGGCTCGCCGCCGAGCGCGCCGGTGCCTTCGAGCTCCCCCATGGCCTCAAGGGCATGGGAGGTGCCCCCATGGTGGACACCGCCGAGCTGCACGCCCCCTTCACCTCCCAGGAGGTCGTGCTGCGCCGCGCCCTGAAACTCGACGCGCCGGACAGCACGGTGCGCATCAACCCGTCGGGCGGCGCACTGGCCGCCAACCCCGTCATGGCCGCCGGCCTGATCCGCCTCGGCGAGGCCGCCGCCCGCATCCACCGGGGCGCATCCGACCGCGCCCTCGCCCACGCCACCTCGGGCCCGTGCCTGCAACAGAACCTGGTCGCCGTCCTGGAGGGTGAGCGATGAGCAAGGAGCCCGTGGCCGTCGTCGGCATCGGCCAGACCAAACACGTCGCCGCCCGCCACGACGTCTCCCTCGCCGGACTCGTCCGCGAGGCGGCCCGACGCGCCCTGGACGACGCCCAGTTGACCTGGGCCGACATCGACGCCGTGGTGATCGGCAAGGCCCCCGATTTCTTCGAGGGCCTGATGATGCCCGAGCTGTATCTCGCCGACGCGCTGGGCGCCGTCGGCAAACCGATACTGCGGGTGCACACCGCCGGCTCGGTCGGCGGCTCCACCGCCCTGGTCGCCGCCAACCTGGTCGCCGCCCGGGTCCACCGCACCGTCCTCACCCTCGCCTTCGAAAAGCAGTCCGAGTCCAATGCCATGTGGGGCCTGTCCCTGCCGGTCCCCTTCCAGCAGCCCCTGCTGGCCGGCGCCGGCGGCTTCTTCGCCCCGCACGTCCGCGCGTACATGAGGCGCACCGGGGCCCCGGACACCGTCGGCTCCCTCGTCGCCTACAAGGACCGCCGCAACGCCCTCAAGAACCCCTACGCCCACCTCCACGAAAATGACATCACCCTCGAAAAGGTCCAGGCCTCGCCGATGCTCTGGGACCCGATCCGCTACTCCGAGACCTGCCCGTCCTCCGACGGCGCGTGCGCGATGATCCTCACCGACCGCACCGGGGCCGCCCGCGCACCGCACCCGGCGGCCTGGGTGCACGGCGGTGCGATGCGCAGCGAACCCACCCTCTTCGCCGGCAAGGACTTCGTCTCCCCGCAGGCCGGCAAGGACTGCGCCGCCGACGTCTACCGGCAGGCCGGCATCACCGACCCGCGTCGGCAGATCGACGCGGTGGAGATGTACGTCCCGTTCAGCTGGTACGAGCCGATGTGGCTGGAGAACCTCGGCTTCGCCGAGGAGGGCGAGGGCTGGAAGCTCACCGAGTCGGGCGTCACCGCACTCGACGGCGATCTCCCGGTCAACCCCTCCGGCGGGGTGCTGTCCACCAACCCCATCGGCGCCTCCGGCATGATCCGGTTCGCGGAGGCCGCCCTCCAGGTACGCGGGCAGGCCGGCGGTCATCAAGTCGACGGCGCCCGTACGGCGTTGGGACATGCCTACGGCGGCGGCTCCCAGTTCTTCTCGATGTGGCTGGTCGGCGCCGACCGGCCGGCCACCTGACACCCCTCGGGGGCGGGCGTGCCGACCCGGCGCGCCCCCTCCCGGACCACCACTCCACCGCCCCGCCATGTCCCCTGTCCGTCCCCGGACACAGTGGTTAGGCTGACGCGGACGACGTACCGGGAGGAGCGGGACACGTGACCGACAGCATCACCGAGCAGCGGCTCGCGGGCGGACCCAAGCCTGATCTCGACCTGACGCAGGCCGAGTGGCAGTCGAGCACCCAGGGCGTGGGCGGCGTCCAGATCGCCTTCGTCGAGGGCTATATCGCGATGCGCAACCGCCACAGCCCGGACGTCCCCGCGCTGGTCTTCACCCCCGCCGAGTGGCGTGCGTTCGTCCTCGATGCCCGCGATGGGGAGTTCGATCTCACCTAGGGCTGTCGCTCGTCACCGGGCTCCGAGACGGCACGCAGGGGCGTTTCGTTTCGATCATCCGTTCGCGCCATGGTCACGGCAACGGCGAGGGGCCGCCCGTCCGACGACGCCGGCCGACCCGCCGGCCGCGGCGCGAGCGTCAGGTGAGCACCACACACCCCCGCCGCCGGAGCGCCGACACCGCTTCCGCTCCGTCATCCATGGAGTTCCAGCGCAGATCCAGCTTCTCCAGCGACGGCAGCCGCGCGATCCACGACGGCAGCACCTCGATCCGGTTGCCGCGCAGGTCGACCCGGCGCAGCAGCGGCAGCGTGCGCAGCGCCTCGGGGACGCCGGGGAAAGCGTTGTCCCGGAGCTCCAGCACCCTCAGCTCGCGCAGCGCCGCCATGCTCGCGGGCAGCGCCGTCAGCGCATTGCCGCCCAGCCACAGCTCACGAAGGCGGCCCAGCCGCCCCAGCGTGTCGGGCAGTGAGGTCAACTCCGCTCGCTGGGCGCGGAGTTCGACCAGCCGGGCCATCCGGCCGAGCGCCGCAGGCAGTGCGCCGAGCGGATTCTCGCCGACGTTGAGATAGCCGAGCCGGTCCAGCCTGCCGAGCGAGTCCGGCAGGGCGGTGAGCCGGTTGTCGTGCAGATAGAGGAAGCGGGTCAGACCGGTGAGCTCGCCGATCTCGTCGGGCAGGGCGGTCAGCGCGTTGTGGCCGAGGTCGAGGGTGTGCAGCGCCCGCAGCCGGCCGAGTGCCGCCGGGATCTCGGCCAGGGTGTTGTCGGCGAGGATCAGCACCTCCCAGTCGTCGCGCCGCCAGACCTCGGCAGGCACCGAACTCAGGCCCGCCTTCCAGAGGTTGAGGACGAGAGGCGTGGCGGAACCGGGGCGGGCCATGGAGTGGTGGTCTCCTTCCGGAGGGTGGTGCCGGGAGCGCCGACTAGGGTGGCACAGCTCCCGTGGCCAGTCCCGCGGACCGTGGCCGATCCGGGCGTCCGCCGTGTGGATCTCCCATTCCCGCCACCAGGACAGCAGGGCGGCACGCAGCTCGCCGTCCCGGTACTTCACCGGCCGCGACCAGTCGGCCGGGCCGACCGCCGCCCAGGCCGCGGACGCGGGCACGGCGGCGTCGCCGACGACCTGGCCGGTCCGGAGGGGCTCGCGGTCTGGGTGCGTGAGCGGGCCGCGCTGCTGGACTGCGCGGCCGACCCGGCCGTCCCGGACGAGGCGCTGCACACCGCCGTACGCGAGCTGCGGGCCGCGGTCCGGTCGCTGTTCGCCCGCGCCGTCCGGCCGGGGCCGCCCAGTTCCGCCGATGCGCACCGGCTGCTCCCGGAGGAGGAGGCGCTCCGCCGGCTGAATGCCGCTGCGGCCCTGGTTCCCATGACACCCCGGCTCAGCTGGGAGCCGGGCGCGCCGCCGGCCGTGCGGCACCACCCGGCCGGCTCCCCGCCGCCCGCCGACCGGATCGTCGCCGCGCTGGCCCGCGCCGCCCTCGACTTCCTCGCCGGCCCCGACCGGGCGCTGCTGCGGGCCTGCCCCGCCCCGCGCTGTGTGCGCTACTTCGTCAAGGACCATGCCCGCCAGGAGTGGTGCACCCCTTCCTGCGGCAACCGCGCCCGGGTCGCACGCCACCACGAGCGGCGCCGGGAAGGGCAGGGCGGCGCCCCGTAGGGTGGGGCGCATGACGGGCGAACGTGATCTCCGGGCCCTGCTGAGCGGGATGCGTCCCGAGCGGAACGAGGGCCGCTTTGTCTTTGCGACCGTGCCCGGCACGGTCCCCGAAGGTCTGACACCGGTGGTCACCGTCACCGAGCCCGAAGGCCGCACCCTTGTCGTCCACCAGGACGAGGCCGACCGCGCGGGCCTGGCGTACGACTATGTCGCCGGCTGGATCACCCTGCGGGTGCACTCCGCGCTGGACGCCGTCGGACTGACCGCCGCCGTGGCCACCGCACTCGCCCAGGCGGGCCTCAGCTGCAATGTCGTCGCCGGTTTCCACCACGATCACCTCTTCGTGCCGTATGCCGCGACCGACGAGGCGCTGCGCCGGCTGCGCGCGCTGGCCGACCAGGCATAACAGCCACCACAACGACCAGCGGCAAGAGGACGCGGCGGCTCCGCGCACCGGGCGCCGCTCACCCCGACGTCCGCGCCGCGTGCCCGGCCGGGCCACGTACGATGGCGGCATGTCCTTCCTCCGCCGCCGCAGCGCAGCCACGCCCGCCGGGCCTGACTTCGACGTCCTCGCCATGGACCCCGGGGACTGGCCGGGCAATCTCGGGGCCGGGCTGCTGCCCGCGCCCGACGGGAGCTGCCAGGGCGTCTTCCTCCGCTACGACCTGTTCGGCGGCCGCGGCCCCGCGATGGTCATCGGCAATCTGCCCGAAGGCTCCCCGGCCCGCGAGCTGGAGGACGACCAGGTGCCCTTCGAGGTGGCACAGCTGCTCGCGGCGCTCGGCAACGACGAGCCGGTGACGGTCGTCGAGAGCGAGGACACCCCCGTGATGCACGAGGACAACCTGCTGATCGTCAAGCGCGTCAAGTGCTCCGAGAGCCGGATCTCCTGCGCCCAGTTCGACCGCAGCGACGGCGTACTCGTCACCATCGCCAGCTGGGACCGGCCGATCACGGACGACCTCTACGCGCTGCTCAAGCCGCTGCCGGCGGAGCTCTTCCAGCAGGGCTGAGCCCCGGCACGGCTCCGGAGCGGACACCGGCGCGCCCGGTGGACGGCACTGCCGTCCACCGGGCGCGACGCGCTCACCCGAACGGTGCGCGAGCGGGCTCAGGAATCCGAGCGCCGCACATCGACATCGGCCGCCCGCACATACCCGACCCGGTGGCCGAGCTGGATCTCGTAGTAGACGTCCTCGCCGCGCACGATCGCGTGTTGGGAGACATCGAACGTCGGGGCGTAGAAGTAGTCGCCCGCCATCCGGTCCCCGACGGCGTACTTCTGGCCGGCGGCGAGCTTGTACGGCAGCGGCGAGACCGCCTGGTAGGGCACCCCGGCCGGGTAGGCGTCCTTCTCCGGGTACGCGCGGCCGTAGACCGGGATCTCCTGCCGGCCGTCCTTCGGCGTGGCGATCAGCCCCTTGGCGTTCACCGCCGTCGGCGCGCGGTGCGGATTGTGGAACCACGCCTTCTGCCCGAGGTACCAGACCGCCGTCCAGTCGCCGGCCTGGCCCGCCACGGCGAACCGCTGGCCCGTCGAGGCACGGGCACCGATGTCGTTCACGCCCTTCGTCGAGTCACTGCCGTCCGGGTGCAGTCCGGCGTCCTTGACCAGTGGTGCGCTCTCACTCGGCGCGGTGTGCAGCCGGACCGCCGCGGAGCCGTGCGGTGCGCAGGTGTCACCGGGCTTCTCGCAGCCGGTGTAGACCGGCTTGTTCCGCTCGTAGTGGGGGCGGATGGTGACCAGCCCGCCGTGCGAGCCCGAGGCGGCCTTGAACGGCTTGCCCAGCAGAGTGAAGTAGTGCGCCCAGTCCCAGTACGGACCGGGGTCGGTGTGCATACCGGGGATCGTGGCGGTGGTCGTGCCGGGCACATTGTCATGGCCCAGGATGTGCTGCCGGTCGAGCGGCACGTCGTACTTGCGGCTCAGATACTTCACCAGCCGGGCCGACGTGCGGTACATCGCCTCCGTGTACCAGGCGTCCGGCGCGGCGAGGAAACCCTCGTGCTCGATGCCGACGGAGTGCGAGTTGATGTACCAGTTGCCCGCATGCCAGGCGACGTCCTTGGTCGGCACATGCTGGGCGATCAGACCGTCCGCGGAGCGGATCGTGTAATGCCAGGACACATAGGTCGGGTCCTTGATCAGCTTCAGCGTCGTCTCCCAGGACCCCTCGGTGTCATGGATGACGATGGTGCTGACCCGCTGGTCGTCGGGCCGGTCCGCCTTGTCGTGGTTGCCGTAGTCACCGTCACCGAACTCTTCGTACGGCGCCGGGACCGACTCGCAGGCGACGCTCCGCGGGCACTCCGGCGTGCGAGCGGACTGCGGCGCCGATGCCCTGGCGGCCGATTCGCTGAGACGTTTCTTCTGCGTGGCGTCGGGGGTCAGTTCCGGCGTGGCGGGCAGCGTGACCCGCTGTCCCGCGTCGGTCGTGCGCGTCTGGCCCCGGCGCATCACCTCGTAGACCTCGTCCGCAAAGGCCTGGCCGCCGCGCAGGTCGTCCTGGCCGCCGTAGCGCGCCACCGCCCCGTACCACCGCGCCGGGTCGCTGCCGGCGGTCTGCCCCAGCTTGTGCTGTTCCGCCGCGAGCAGCGCCGCCCCGCCGAGCACATTGGACGCGGGGTCGGTGCGCAGCCGCTCGGCCGGAAGGCCGGCCAGCGTGGCGGCCGTCGTCAATGTCCGCAGCCGCGCGGGGAGTTCCGCGGGCACCACGGCCCGCTTCGCGGCACCCCCGGCAGGCACGTTCTTACGGGGCCGCGCGCCGTCGCCGCGGGCGTCCTCGTCGCCCTCGCTGAACTCCGGGGCCCGCGCCAGCGCCGTACGGGCGTCGGTCAGATGCATCGGGCCGTAGCCGCCGGAGACGCTGGGCGCGCCGCCATGGGCGTCCCAGCGGGACTCCAGGTACGCGACGCCGAGCAGCACACTGCGCGGCACATGGAAGCGGGCGGCGGCGTCGGTGAAGGCTCGCTGAAGTTCATCCGTCCGGGGCGGCCCGGCGTGTGCGGACGGCGCCCCCGGGAGCGGCAGCAGCAGTACCGCTGCCGCGACCGCGGTGGCGGATCTGCGCAGGGCGGGGCGGTGGAATCTCTTCTCGTCTTCCGGGGCGGATCCTCGCAAAGCAACCTCCTCGAGCCGGCCCGAGCCGGGGCGGTGTGACGGCGGGTGCGCAAACGGCCGCATGGGCGGGACCCGAGACTAGAGCCCCCGTCGGCTTAGAGCTATACGTTTGCCGAGGGTCCGTCAATCACCGTGCCCGTTCGGGATTTCGCATGTCAGGGCGTCTCCAGAGGAGCCTTCCCGGACCGGTGCCCGGCCTGCGGGGCGTCAGTGGAATGGACCAATGACCTGACGCGGACGACGGCCGCCGGACGGACGGCCTGCCGGAGGAGAGGGCCGGAGGAGAGGGGCGAAGGCCGGTGCGCCGGACATGGGTGAGCGGCGCACCCCGTACCCGGGCGCGCCGCTCACAGTCCCCCTTGCGGGTGCCGGCGACATCCGGCACCCCTTCGGCAGTCAGCGGGTGCCGACCGCCGCCCGCACCGCACGACGTGCCATCTGGCAGTCGTCGTGCAGCCGGCGCAGGAGCAGCCGCTGCTCCTCGCCCGCCGCGGGCACGCCGGGTAGTCCCGGACCCGGTGTGCCCGTCGGCGTGGGTTCGCGCATGGTCCGTTGGACCGCGGTCTCATAGCGTCGGATCTCGCGGGTGAGCACCAGCATCAGATTCACCAGGAAGGCGTCCCGCGAGGCCGGTCCCGCGTTCTGGGCGAGCTGGCTGATGTGCCGGCGGGCCACCGGCGCGTCACCGAGCACCGACCACAGTGTCGCCAGGTCGTAGCCCGGCAGATACCAGCCCGCGCTGTCCCAGTCCAGCAGGACCGGGCCCGCGGGGGAGAGCAGCACATTGTTCAGCAGCGCATCGCCGTGACAGAACTGGCCCTGGGTGTGCGACAGACCGTGCAGCAGCTTCTGTAGATCGCCCATGTCCCGGTCCGTGAGCAGCCCCAGGTCGTGATAGCGGCCGATCCGGCCCGCGTAGTCCAGCGGGGCGTCGAACAGCCCGGCCGGCGGACGCCAGAGGTTGATCCGGCAGATCGCGCTGAGCGCGGCCCGTACGTCCGCGCGGGGAGGCGCCTCGGACGGGTGCCGGGTCAGCGCCGCGGCCCGGCCGGGCATCCGCTCCACGATCAGTGTGCAGTTGTCGGGATCGGCCGCCACCAGACGCGGCACCCGTACCGGCGGACGATGCCGGACGAATGCGCGGTATGCGCTTATTTCCTGCCTGAACCTCTCTGCCCAGGCGGGGGACTGGTCCAGTAAACACTTGGCGACCGCGGTCATGCGGCCCGTCGTGCCGACGAGAAGGACGGACTTGCCGCTGCGCCGCAGCACCTGCACCGGGTTGAACTCCGGGCAGATGCGGTGCACCGAGGCGACCGCGGCGCGCAACTGGGCGCCCTGGGGGCCGGACAAGTCGAGTCTCCCGCTGAGCGGCTGGGCGCCCGTCGTCTGCGTCCGCCGGGTACGGCCGCCGGGGAGACCGGTGAGCGCCCCCGCGGAAGGGGAGGGGTCGAGATACGGCCCGCTTCCGGTGGGGTGCGGGCGGTACGGCCGGGCGGGGGCGGTCACGGCGGACGATGCTGCATACATGGGTGAAACAGATCCCTTCGTGCGCCGGCGAGTTGCGTGCGCTCCCCGGCCCGGTGATGGGAACCCGTGAACGGGCCCCGTGCAGGAGGCCGATCCAGGGCCCCTGTGAAGGGCGCGCACCCTGGGGAATGCGGTCCCGCCACCAGGCCGGGGGCGGCATATCTACAGAACACGCGGCTGCGGGTGGCAGACCATCTGGCGCACCCTGGCGAACCCTGGCGAATGCCCACAGCCCATGTCACCGGCCGTTACTGTCAACTCAGTCGAGGAACCTGGGGGCTTGACGTGGACAGGCAGCCGAACACCCGTCTCGCGGACCTTTTCGGCCTGGCCGGCTGGTCCAAGGGAGAGCTGGCGAGACTGGTCAACCGGCAGGCGGCGGCCATGGGCCATCCGCAGCTGGCGACCGACACTTCACGAGTGCGGCGCTGGATCGACATGGGGGAGACCCCGCGCGATCCGGTGCCCAAGGTTCTGGCTTCCCTGTTCACCGAGCGCCTCGGCCGTGTCGTAACCATCGAGGACCTCGGGTTCGCAAGAACCGGTCGCTCGGGGAAGCGGCAGGCCATGGACGGTCTGCCGTGGGCTCCCGAACGGACCGCTGCGGTCCTCACGGAATTCACGGGAATGGACCTCATGCTCAACCGACGCGGCTTGGTGGGTGCGGGCGCCGCACTCGCCGCGGGCTCCGCACTCACCGGCGCCATGTACGACTGGCTGCACACCGACCCGGCCCCGGCGGCCGCCCCACGCCACGACCTGTTTGCTTCCGACTCCTTCGACGAACTCGACCAGATCGGCCTGGACCGCTATGAGGCGGCCCCCGTGGGGTCGCAGGAGATCGATGCGCTGGAGCGCTCGGTCGAGGTGTTCCGCGCCTGGGACGCGGCCCGCGGCGGCGGGCTACAGCGCAAGGCCGTGGTGGGCCAGCTCAACGAGGTGGGCGGCATGCTCGCCTACCGCCACCCCGACCACCTCCAGCGCAGGCTGTGGGGGGTGGCCGCCAATCTGGCGGTGCTGGCCGGCTGGATGTCCCATGACGTGGGCCTGGAGCCCACCGCCCAGAAGTACTTCATCATCGCCGCCCATGCGGCGCGCGAGGGCGGCGACCGCCCACGCGCCGGCGAGGCGCTCTCCCGTGCCGCCCGTCAGATGGTCCACCTGGGCCGCCCCGACGATGCGCTGGATCTGATGAAGCTCGCCAAGTCCGGCTCCGGAGAGGAAACCCTGCCGCGCACCCGCGCCATGCTGCACACCATCGAGGCCTGGGCGCAGGCGTCCAAGGGCCACGGCCAGGCGATGCGCCGCACCTTGGGCGAGGCGGAGGACCTGTTCGTCTCGGACAAGGGCGATGTGCCGCCGCCGAGCTGGATGCAGATGTTCGACGAGGCGGATCTGCACGGCATGCAGGCGCTGGCGTTCCGTACGCTCGCCGACCACGATCCGTCGGCCGCCAGGATCGCCCAGCATCACGCCAAGCGGGCGCTGAAACTGCGGGAGAACGGCCGCCAGCGGTCACAGATCTTCGACTACATCTCGATGGCTTCGGCCTGCTTCATCGGCGACGACCCCGAACAGGCCGACCGCTACGCCCGGTTGGCGCTGGTCTCCATCGGGGAGAACTCCTCGCACCGCACCTGGGACCGGCTCCGCGAAATGTTCCGCCTCACGGGACAGTATGCGAACTACGCCAAGATCCAGGACCTGCGCGAGGAGATCCAGCATGTCCTGCCGAAGGCGAAGCCCAAGACCAAGGGATCGGGTCTCGGCCCCGGAATCGGATCACGAGTCGGAAAGAATTTCTCGGCCTGAGACGGGAGGATGCGGCGAGCGTGACGGTACGTCACTCGTAGGGGTGGCGTCCTCCACGGCTCCGCTGCCTCATCCGTCAGCCGATGGTCCGCCCACCGGCGCCCTCGGGGCGGCAGGCTCTGGATGCGCCGGTCCGCCCTCAGCTGCCGCGGGGTGTGTCAGTCGCCGACCCTGGCGATCAGCACACACGCGTCGTCCTCACGCTCGGGGCTGCCGAACTCCTCGACGACGATGCGGACGCTGTCCTGCGCACTGCGCGCCGCGGCGAACCGAGGCGCCAGGGCGAGGAGCCGCTCGGTGCCCTCATGGGGGGCGTGCACACCGTGCGTACGGCGTGGGACGAGACCATCGGTGTGCAGGACGAGCAGGTCACCGGGCTCCAGTTGCTCGGTGTGCTGGGTGTAGGCCGCGCCCGAGGTCGCCCCGAGCAGGACACCCTCGGGCGGGTCCAGCGCGCGCCCCGTGCCGCCGCGGAAGAGCAGTGGCGCGGGGTGTCCGGCCTGGGCCCACTCCAGCGTCCGCGCAGCGGGATCGAACCGGCCGCACACCGCGCTGCCCAGCGCCGGCTGGGCGGCGGTGTCCAGCAGCTGGTTGAGGAAGCACATCAGGGGCCCCGGGCGGTTTCCGGCGACCGCCATACCGCGCAGCGCGCCGAGGACCATGGCCATACCGGACGTGGCGGTGGCGCCGTGGCCGGTGAGATCGCCGACGCTCAACAGCGTGGTGCCGTCGGGGAGTTGCAGTGCGTCGTACCAGCCCCCGCCGATCAGGTCACGGGTGCCGGACGGCAGATAGCGCCCGGAGAGATCGAGGGCGACCGGACCGCCCTGCGGGAACCGCAGGGAGCCGCGCCACGGGGGCAGCACGGCTTCCTGTAGCTCGACCGCAAGCCGGTGCTCGGTCTGCGCGATATGCCGCTCGCGGTGCAGCGAGTCACGGGTCTCGCGTACCGCCTGCTGGCTGCGGCGCAGCTCGCTGACGTCCCGCAGCACGGCCCACATACAGGCGGTGCTGCCGTCGGCGTCGAGCACCGGCTCGCCCACCATGTGCACCGTGCGCAGACTCGTGTCCGGGCGCACGATGCGGAATTCACCGTCGATCGGCCGGCCGTCCACCAGACAGTCGGTGACCATCGTGGCCAGCCCCTCCTGGTCATCGGGGTGGACCAGGGACGGCAGCTCGTCGAGGGTGAGCGGTCCGTCGGACGGGGCCCTGCCGAACATGGCGAACAGCTCGTCGGACCAGCTGACCTCGTCGGTGAGCAGATTCCACTCGGCGCTGCCCACCCGGCGCAGCAGCGCACCGCGCTCATGCGGCTGGGGTTCCGGCGCGGCCGGGGGGAGTTCGGCCTCCGGCGCCGGGGCGTCCTCGCTCTCGGCGGGCAGGCCCTCTCTCAGCTGGTCGAGATGGCCCCCGAGGTCGTCGAGGTGGTGGACGGCGAGATCACACAGCGCCCGCTGCCAGCGCAGCTGCGGGTCCGTGGCGAGGCCGGTGTCCACTGCGGACCCCTGGCGCACCGCATCGAGGTCACCGCGCAGGCGGCGGGCCTGCGTGATGAGTGACTCGACCGTGTCGCGCTCGGGGGGCCGGTCGGCTGGGTGATCCGCGAAGAGAGGGGACGGCATGACGTACTCCGTGATCAGGCGGCGCCGGGCTGAAGGGCCGGTAACGACTGTCGCACAGGCGGCGACCGTCTGTAAGGGATTTGGCACTACCCGATACGGTGGTGCATCTGGCATATGCCCCCGGCCTTCCTGGGGCATACCGGGGGCGAATCGGCGGAATGACAGCTTCCAGGCTAGGCTTCGGCCGCCGTACGCAGGCGCTTCCGCCGATCCATGGTGGGAACGAGGCTTACGGCCCGCAGCCACCGGCAAGAATGCCGGTCAGCGGAAATCCCGTTGCCAGCCTGCCCCCCGCACCGGATGCTGACCTCATGTTCGATCCAGACATAGCGCCCAGTGGCACCCTGCTCGGCCTCCTCCAGCGAGGCCGCGGCGACGGGACCCTGCATGCCCTCGCGGCGCCGCGGGCCGAGGCGCTCGCGGCACTGAACGACAGCGTGCTGCGCGATCCCCGTCGCGACTGGCAGGTCGAGAACCGCTCGCTCTACTACGCGCGCCTTTATATGCAGCTCGACGGCGGGCTGGAGGAGATCGAACGGCACCTCTTCCACCCCGACGACCTCGTGGACACCGGCGAGGAGCGCACCGGCCTGGCCCTCGCGGTCCTCGGCCACCTCGCCGCGTACGGCAGGGACGCCGCCCGGCTGCTGCTGCGCAGCTATGCCGCGGCCGGCAGCAACTGGCGCTGGGCCCTGGACGAGCTTGCGCTGCGTGACGACGACGCCGGGCTGATGACCCTCGCGCCCGCCGTGCTCGCCCGCTTCCCGGAGACCGAGGACGGCCGGGCCGCGCTGGCCACCGCCGTGCGCGATGCCTTCGAGCCCCGGCCCTGGCGCCTGTGGGCCGAGGACCCCCGGTACGGCCCGCGACTGGCCGCCGCCGGAGAACAGGGCTCCTTCGACCGCTGGCAGCGGCAGCTGCGGCCCCGCGGGCCGCGCCCCGGCTGGAGCGTGACCGAGGTGCTCCAGTGGGCCGAAGAAGGCCTGGAGCCCGAGTCCGAGGAACACCGGCACCTCGCCGCCGCCCGCTGCCTGGCCGCCGTCGCCGGTCCCGAGGACCGCCCGGAGCTGCTGCGCGCCGCGCGCAGCGCACCGGACGCCGCCCGCGCCGCCGTACTTCACCACCTCGCCGAGCGCGGCGACCCGGACGCCCTCGACCTGATCGAGGACGCGGTCGTCGACCCCTTCTCCTCCGAGCAGCTGGCGGCCGCCGCGCTCGCCGCCTTCGCACGGATGCGCAGTGTGGCCGCCGTCGAGCGGGCCCGGGTCTGGGCGCCGCGCACGGACCTGCTCGGTGCGTCCGCCGCCGCGATGCTCGCCCGCCGCGGCGGACGGCGCGACGCCGGACCGGTGCTGGCCGCGCTGCGCCGCACGGTCCGTGAGGAGGGGCCGGACGCGGACGGCCTGTGGGAGCTGGTCGACGGCACCGGCCGCCTCGGCGTCGGCTGCGCCGCCCCCGTCCTGCGGCACATCTACCGGGAAACGTCCTCCTCCCACCTCCGCGGCCGGGCCGCCGGTGCGCTCGCCGCCACCGACCCCGGTTTCGCGGCCGGCTTCGCCGTCGAGTGCCTGTGGGACTGCGAGGAGACCACCCGGGAACTGGCCGCCCGGCACGCCGCCACCGGTGACGACCGGGTCGTCGAACAGCTTCGCCGTCTCGCCGCGGACCCGGCCGAGGAGGCCGAGGTACAGACGGCCGTGCGCAGCCGGATC
This sequence comes from Streptomyces sp. NRRL S-1813, assembly GCF_000719605.1. Classification (NCBI taxonomy): domain Bacteria; kingdom Bacillati; phylum Actinomycetota; class Actinomycetes; order Kitasatosporales; family Streptomycetaceae; genus Streptomyces; species Streptomyces sp. NRRL S-1813. Next base: position 50,578 of record NZ_JOHB01000010.1, on the reverse strand, counting down.
GGACCTGAGTCCTAGGCTCTCCGCTGCGCTTTGCTTCCGGCCCACGTTTTTGGCTGGCCCGCCGTGGGGGTTGTCCGCCGTTTGCCGCCCGCTGCGCGGTGCGCCCGCCGTTGCGCCTGCGGCGGGCCGGGGTCGCTGCGCGGGGCTGTCGGGTGCGGTGCCGCTCCTCCGGACTTCGTCCTGCGGCGCGTCCCCTCCCGTTGGGGGGTGGGAGAAGGCCGGTGGGCCCGCCCGCCGCAGGCGCGACGGCGAACAACCACCACGGCGGGACAGCCAAAAACGTGGGCCGCAAGCAAAGCGCAGCGGAGAGGCCCGCCGCAGGCGCCACGGCGAACAACCCCTACGGCGGGACAGTCGACAACGTGGGCCGCAGGCAAAGCGCAGCGGAGAGGCGCAACGGCGACAAACCACCACGGCGGGACAGCCGGAAACGTGGGAAGCAGACCAAGCGCAGCGGACGGTCATAGGACGTTCTCCGCCAGGAAAGATCCCCTTGGTCCCCTCCACGCACGGCGCGCCGAGAACAGCGGTATGCGTGTCGTCCTCGTCACCGAATCCTTCCCGCCCGATGTCAACGGCGTCTCCCACTGCGCCCTGGAAACCGCCCGGCATCTCGTCCGGCACGGCCACGATCCGCTCGTCATCGCACCGCTCGGTGGCGCTGCGCCGGCCGCCGGTACGTACGAGAGCCCCTGCCCCGTCGTCCGTGTGCCCTCCATGCCGCTGCCCGGCTACCCGCAGGTGCGGATCGCGCTCCCCGGACGCCGGCTGTCCGCGGCGCTCGACGGGCACCGCCCCGACCTCGTGCACCTCGCCAGCCCCTTCGTCCTCGGGGCCCGGGGCATGGCGGCCGCCGCCCGCCGCCAGGTGCCCGCGATCGCCGTCTACCAGACCGATCTGGGCCGCTACGCCCGCACCTACCTCGGCGGCGGCGCGGCAGCGGCCTGGCGCCGCATCCGCGCGGTGCACGCCGCCGCCGACCGCACCCTGGCGCCCTCCAGCGCGGCGCTGCTGGACCTGACCGAGCACGGCGTGCCGCGGGTGCATCTGTGGCCGCGCGGCGTCGACTCCGAACGGTTCCACCCCGGGCGGCGCGACGCGGTGCTGCGCAGCTCGCTGACCGCGGGGCGGGAGTTGCTGGTGGGGTATGTGGGGCGGCTTGCGCCGGAGAAGGACGTCCGGCTGCTGGCCGAGACCTCACGGCTGCCGGGCGTACGCACCGTCGTCATCGGCGAGGGGCCCAGTGCCGCCGGGCTGCGCACCGCGCTGCCGGAGGCCCGCTTCCTCGGCCGCCGTACCGGGGACGAACTCGCCCGGCTCTACGCCTCGCTGGACGTCTTCGTCCACACCGGGCCGTACGAGACGTTCTGCCAGACGGTGCAGGAGGCGATGGCCTCCGGCGTGCCGGTGGTGGCGCCGCGGGCGGGCGGTCCGCTCGACCTGGTGGACCACGGCCGTACGGGGCTGCTGGTGACGCCGGGCGACGGCGGCGCGTTCCGGGACGCGGTGCGGCTGCTCGCGGGCAGCGCCGACCTGCGGGTCCGGTACGGTGCCGCGGCCCGCAGAGCCGTGGCGGACCGCACCTGGGCGGCGGTCGGCGACCAGCTCCTGGGCCACTACGAGGCCGTGCTCAGCAACCGGACGGCGGTGGCGGCATGAACGCGCGGCGCACCACCGGGGCGGGCCTGCGGATCGTCCGGATCGCCAACTTCGTCACCCCGGCCTCCGGCGGTCTGCGCACCGCGCTGCGTGAACTGGGCGCGGGCTACCGGGCCGCCGGGCACGAGCCGGTGCTCATCGTCCCCGGACCGCCGGGGACGGGCGGGACGGCCGGCCTCCGCGACGAAGTCACCGCGCAGGGGCGGGTGATCACCGTGCCGGGTCCTGAGCTGCCGGGCAGCGGCGGCTACCGCATGCTGACCGACCGCCGCCGGCTCCAGCGGCTGCTGGACTCGCTGGCCCCCGACCGGCTGGAGGTCTCCGACCGGACGACGCTGCGCTGGACGGGGCAGTGGGCGCGCCGGGCGCGGGTGCCCGCGGTGATGGTCTCGCACGAGAGCGTCGACGGGGTGCTGCGCACCTGGGGCGTACCGAGCCCGCTGGCCCGCGCCGCCGCGGACCGGCTCAACCTCCGTACGGCGCACGCCTACAGCCGCGTCGTGTGCACCACCGACTGGGCGGCGGCGGAGTTCACCCGGGCCGGGGTGCGCAATGTGGTGCGCGCTCCGCTCGGTGTCGATCTCACCGCCTGGCACCCGGACTGCCGCAGCGCGGAGCTGCGACGGCGCTGGGCGGGCCGGGCGGAGGTCCTGCTGCTGCTGTGCTCCCGGCTGTCGCAGGAGAAGCGTCCCGGGCGGGCCCTGGACGCACTGGCGGAGCTGCGGCGCCGCGGGATCGACGCGACGCTGGTGGTGGCCGGTGACGGGCCGCTGCGCGCACGTCTGGAGGCACGGGCCCGGTCCGAGCGGCTGTCCGCGGCGTTCCTCGGACATCTCGCCGACCGGTCCCGGCTCGCCGCGTTGCAGGCCGGTGCCGACGTCGCACTGGCGCCCGGCCCGGCCGAGACCTTCGGGCTGGCCGCCCTGGAGGCGCTTGCCTGCGGCACGCCGGTGGTCGCCAGTGCGGCATCGGCGCTGGCGGGTCTCGTCGGCAGCGGCGGTGACACGGCGCTCGACGACGGGCCTTCGCTCGCCGATGCCGTTCAGCGGGTCCTGGCCCGGCCCGAGCCCGCCCGGCGCGCCGCCGCCCGCCGCCGCGCCGAGGGCTACGGCTGGCAGCCCGCCGTCGACGCCTTCCTTGCGGCGCACGATGCGCCCGCACCGCTCGGCAGGCCGGTTGCCGCCACGTCCTGGCCGTCCCCGGCCGGCCCGCTGGGCGGGTGGTGACGGTGGGATCCGAGAGGGCGGTGATACCGGAGCAGGTGCCGGGCGGCGGCCGTGGCCCGGCACCGGCGCGCTTTGTCGCGCTCGGCGATTCGCTCACCGTGGGCCTGGGCGACCCCGTACCGGGCGGCGGCTGGCGGGGCTGGGCGGCCCTGCTCGCCGGGACACTGGGCGAGCGTCCCGGCGGCGTGGAGCTGGTGAACCTGGCGCGGAGCGGGGCACTGGCGGCGGAGCTGGCCGAGCGGCAACTGCCTGCGGCGCGGGAGCTCGCACCGCGCTTCGCGTCGTTGGTCGTCGGGGCGAACGACACCCTGCGTGCGGCCTTCGCCATCGAGCGGGTCGCGGCCGCACTGGACCGGGCGCACGGCGCGCTGAGCGCCGACGGGGCCGTGGTGCTGACGGCGTGTCTGCCCGATCCGGGCCGGATGCTGGGGCTGCCTGCGCCGCTGGCCCGTCCGCTGGCCCGCCGGATGCGTGCCGTGAACACCGTCGTCCATGCGGTGTCCGCCCGCTACCAGGGCCTGCATCTGCACCTCGCCGAGCACCCCTGGGTCGCCGAGCGGGCCTCCTGGAGCGTGGACCGGCTGCACCCCGGCGAGCGCGGCCACCGGCTGCTGGCCCGCGGCTTCCACACGGCGCTCGCCGCCGCCGGTGTGAGCGTCGGACCGCCGCCCGCGCTCACCCTCGACGGTCCGCCGCCGACCCGCGCCGGATCCGCCCGGTGGATGGCGACCCGCGGCACCCGCTGGATCGCCGACCGCTGCACGGATCTGCTGCCCGGTCTGCTCGGCCTGGCGCTCCAGGAGTGCCGGCACGGTCTGGCCGGATCCGGGCGGCTGCTGGACGCCGCGGCCGAGCGGGCCACCCGCGGTGCGCTCGCCGCCCTGGCCGAACCGGACGGTGACCCGGAGCGGAAAGCCCCTGCGAAGGTGAAAGGCGCTGCGACAATGACAGGATGACCGGACGCTGGGAGTTCTGGATCGACCGCGGTGGCACGTTCACGGACGTCGTCGGCAGGCGACCGGACGGGCGGCTGGTCACCGGCAAGCTGCTCTCGCACCATCCGGAGCGCTACCGGGACGCCGCGGTGGCCGGTATCCGGATGATGCTGGGGCTCGGCCCGGACGAACCGGTGCCCGCCGAGCGGGTCTCCGTCGTCAAGATGGGCACCACCGTCGCCACCAACGCCCTGCTGGAGCGCAAGGGCGAACCGACGGTGCTGCTGACCACCGAAGGATTCCGGGACGCGCTGCGGATCGCCTACCAGAACCGGCCGCGGATCTTCGACCGCCGGATCGTGCTGCCCGAGGCGCTCTACGACCGGGTGATCGAGGTACCGGAGCGGATCGGCGCCCAGGGCGAGCTCGTCCGGCCGCTGGACGTGGACGAGGTCCGCCGGGCGCTGATCCGGGCCCGCGCGGACGGCCTGCGCAGCGCCGCCGTCGTCCTGGTGCACGGCTACCGCCATGCCGAGCACGAGCGGGCCGTCGCCGAGCTGGCCCGCCGGGCCGGGTTCTCCCAGGTCAGCTGCTCGCACGAGGTCAGCCCGCTGATGAAGCTGGTGCCGCGCGGCGACACCACCGTCGTCGATGCCTATCTCTCCCCGATCCTGGGCCGGTACGTCGACGAGATCGCCGCCCAACTCCCCGGCATCCGGCTGATGTTCATGCAGTCCAACGGCGGACTGCGGCAGGCCGCACACTTCCGCGGCAAGGACGCGGTGCTGTCCGGTCCCGCGGGCGGCGTCGTCGGCATGGTCCGTACGGCTGCCGAGGCGGGCGGCGGCCACGACCGGGTGATCGGCTTCGACATGGGCGGCACGTCCACCGACGTGTCGCACTACGCCGGGGAGTTCGAGCGGGTCTTCGGCAACGAGGTCGCGGGCGTACGGATGCGCGCCCCCATGATGAACATCCACACCGTCGCGGCCGGCGGCGGCTCCGTACTCCACTTCGACGGCCGCCGCTACCGGGTCGGCCCCGACTCGGCCGGCGCGGACCCGGGACCGGCCTGCTACCGGCGCGGCGGACCGCTCACCGTCACCGATGCCAATGTGATGCTCGGCCGCATCCAGCCCGCCCACTTCCCCGCGGTGTTCGGGCCGGACGGCGACGAGCTGCTGGACGCCGGCATCGTGCGCACCCGCTTCGCGGAGCTTGCCGCGCGGGCCGCCGCCGAGACCGGCGACGACCGGGGCCCCGAGGAGGTCGCGGCCGGCTTCCTCGACATCGCGGTGCTGAACATGGCCAACGCGGTCAAGAAGATCTCCGTCCAGCGCGGCCACGACATCACCCGCTACGCCCTGACCAGCTTCGGCGGGGCCGGCGGTCAGCACGCCTGCGCGGTCGCCGACGCACTGGGCATCGACACGGTGCTCGTCCCGCCGCTGGCCGGGGTGCTCTCCGCGTACGGCATCGGGGTCGCCGACGCCACCGCGATGCGCGAGCAGGCCGTCGAGGCGGAGTTCACCGACCCCGGGGCCGTCGGCCGGGTGCACGAGGTGTGCGAGGCCCTCGCCGGACAGACCCGGCGCGAACTCCTCGACGACGGGGTGCCGGACGAGTCGGTCAGCACCCGCGCCCGGGTGCTGATCCGCTACGCCGGGACCGACTCCACCATCGGCGTCCCGCTGGCCGACGCCGAGACCATGACCGCGGAATTCGTCCGGGCACACCGCGAGCGCTACGCCTTCACCATGGACAAACCCCTGGTGGCCGAGGCGGTGTCGGTCGAGGCGCTGGGCGCGGCCGGCGGCGCGGGCGGCTACGAGGCGCCGTCCGGCGGCAGCGAGGGGGAGCCGGCGCCCGCCGCCACGGTCCGGATGTACGCGGGCGGCCGCTGGCAGGACACCGGCCTCTACCGCCGTACGGACCTGCGCCCCGGCGACACCCTCACCGGCCCGGCCGTCATCGCCGAGGAGGACGCGACCACGGTCCTGGACCCGGACTGGCAGGCGGCCATGGGCGAGGGCGGGCACCTCCTGCTGACCCGGGCCCGGCCGCGCACCGACCGGGTCGCGGTCGGCACCGAAGCCGACCCGGTGATGCTGGAGGTCTTCAACAGCCTCTTCATGGCCATCGCCGAGCAGATGGGCGTCCGCCTGGAGAACACCGCACACTCCGTCAACATCAAGGAGCGCCTCGACTTCTCCTGCGCCCTCTTCGACGCCGACGGCAATCTGATCGCCAACGCCCCGCACATTCCCGTGCACCTGGGCTCGATGGGGGAGTCCATCAAGGAGGTGCTCCGGCGCCGCGCCGGCGAGATGCGGCCGGGCGATGTGTATGCGATCAACGACCCGTACCACGGGGGCACTCACCTCCCGGACGTCACCGTCGTCACTCCCGTCTTCGACACCGAGGGGGCGGAGCTGCTGTTTCTGGTCGCCTCCCGCGGCCACCACGCCGAGATCGGCGGCATCACCCCGGGCTCGATGCCCGCCTTCAGCCGCACCATCCAGGAGGAGGGCATCCTCTTCGACAACTGGCTGCTGGTACGCGACGGCGAACTGCGCGAGGACGCGACCCGCGAGCTGCTCGCCGCCGGCCCCTACCCCTCCCGCGCACCGGACGCGAACCTCGCCGACCTGCGCGCCCAGATCGCCGCCAACGAGAAGGGCATCCAGGAACTGAGGCGGATGACCGAGCAGTTCGGGCTGGATGTCGTCCAGGCCTACATGGGGCACGTCCAGGACAACGCCGAGGAATCGGTCCGGCGGATCATCGCGCGGTTGTCGGACGGCAGCTGCCGCTACGAGACCGACAGCGGGGCCGAGATCCATGTCGCGCTGACCGTCGACCGTGCCGCCCGCGGCGCCGTACTGGACTTCGCCGGCACCTCGCCCCAGCAGCCCGGCAATGCCAATGCGCCCAGCTCGGTGGTGATGGCGGCCGTCCTGTACGTCTTCCGCACCCTGGTCGCCGACGACATCCCGCTCAACAGCGGCTGCCTCAAGCCCGTCGAGGTCCGCATCCCGGAGGGCTCGATGCTCGCCCCCGTCTTTCCGGCGGCCACCGTCGCGGGCAATGTGGAGACCTCCCAGGCGGTCACCGGCGCGCTCTACGCCGCGCTCGGCGTCCAGGCCGAGGGCTCCGGCACCATGAACAACGTCACGTTCGGCAACGACCGGGTGCAGTATTACGAGACCGTCGCCAGCGGTTCGGGCGCCGGTGACGGCTTCGATGGTGCGGACGCCGTCCAGACCCATATGACCAACTCCCGGCTGACCGACCCCGAAGTGCTGGAGTGGCGCTACCCCGTCCGTGTCGACAGCTTCGCCATCCGCTCCGGCAGCGGCGGTACGGGCCGCTGGCACGGCGGCTGCGGTGTCGAGCGCCGGCTGCGCTTCCTGGAGCCGATGACCGTGGCCCTGCTGACCAACCACCGTCGGGTCGCGCCGTACGGCATGGCGGGCGGCGCCCCCGGTGCGCTGGGCGCCAACTCCATCGAACGGGCCGACGGTTCGCGCGAGGAACTGGCGGGCTGCGACGCGGCGGACGTGGGCGTGGACGATGTGCTGGTGCTGCGCACACCGGGCGGCGGCGGTTACGGGGCGCCGGACGGCGGCTGACGGGGCCTTCGGCGGGCTTCGGTTGCGCCCCGCCAGGGGCGCGGGGAACCGCGCGACCGGCCACAACGCAGCCGCAGACGCACGACGGCACCTCGCGGCACTTCCCGGTAGCCCGGCGCGGTGCTCACCGCATGCGGAGAAAGCGGACTGCCGTCCCCGGTACCGCCTGGGCGGCGGGGGCCAGGTAGCGCTCGGGGACGACGCCGATGACCGGGTAGCCGCCGGTCGTGGGGTGGTCGTGGAGGAAGAGCACCGGCAGCCCGTCGGGCGGGACCTGGAGGGCGCCCAGCGGCATGCCCTCGCTGGGGAGTTCGCCGGTCCGGGCGCGTTCCAGGGCCGGGCCTTCGGTGCGCAGGCCGATGCGGTTGCTGGACGGGGAGACCCGGAAGCGGCCGGTGACGAGGGTGTGCAGGCCGGCGTCGGTGAACCAGGCGTCGCGGGGACCGGGCAGGAACGGCAGGAGGAGCTCCGTCGCCGGACCGGTGTGCGGGACCGCGTCGGCGGTGGCCGGCGGGCCCTGCGGGTCGCCCAGGGGAAGGACGGCGCCATCGGTGAGCGGGTCGGGGCCCAGACCGGAGAGCAGATCGGCGGCGCGGCTGCCCAGGACCGGTTCGGTGTCGATGCCCCCGGCGAAGGCGAGGTGGGAGCGCAGGCCGTGGGTGGCAGGACCCGCGTTCAGGACGCCGCCCGCCGGGACGCGGACCGGCGCGCCCCAGGGGGCGGGGCGGCCGTCGACGGTCACCGGGCAGGGCGCGCCCGTAACGGCGACGGTGGTGGCCGTACGGACCCGCAGGGCGCAGCCCGTGAGCGTGGTTTCCAGCGTGGCGGCGGACTCGGGGTTGCCGACCAGGCGGTTGGCGAGGCGGTGCGCCGGCTCGTCCAGGGCGCCGGCCCGCGGCACACCGAGGTGGGCGTGGCCGGGCCTGCCGAGATCCTGGACGGTGGTGAGCGCACCGGCCCGGACGACCGAGAAGGCGCGGTCGGTCATCAGGCGGTCTCCTGCGGGACGAAGCGGACACGGGTGCCGGGCGTGAGCAGCGCCGCCGGTTCGCGGCGCGGGTCCCACAGGACGGTGTCGGTGGTGCCGATCAGCTGCCAGCCGCCGGGGGAGGAGCGCGGGTAGACACCGGTGTACGGGCCGGCCAGGGCGACCGAGCCGACCGGGACCTTCGTGCGGGGAGTGTCCCGGCGCGGTACGTGCAGCGGCTCGGGCAGTCCGGTCAGATAGCCGAAGCCGGGGGCGAAGCCGCAGAAGGCGACATGGAACTCCGTGGCGGAGTGCCGTCGCACCACGTCCTCGGGGGTGACGTCCCACAGGGCGGCCACATCGGCGAGGTCGGGGCCGTCGTAGCGGACCGGGATCTCCACGGCGGGCCGGTCGCCGGCGGTGAGCGGCGGGATGTCCCAGGCGGCGAGTTCGGCGATGAGCCCGCGGGGGTCGGCGAGGCCGTCGAGGAGCACCGTACGGGCGGCCGGGACGATCTCGCGCACCGGCGGCAGGGCGCCGTCGGCGGCCCGGCGCAGCAGTTCGGCGTGCAGTGCCTCGACCTCCTCGGCGCTGTCCAGCTCGATGAGCAGGCCGTGTTCACCGACCGGCAGCGGCCTCATGCGAAGCTCCGGACGTGCACCCCGGCCGCGGCCAGTTCGGACCGTACGCGCAGGGCGAGGTCCGCCGCGCCGGGGGTGTCGCCGTGCAGACACAGCGAGCGGGCCGTGATGCCGACGTGCCGGCCGTCGTGGGAGGTGACGGTGCGGTCGCGGGCCATGCCGAGGGCGCGTTTGACCACCTCGTCGGCGTCGTGGATCACCGCGCCCGGTTCACGGCGCGGCACCAGAGTGCCTTCGGCGGTGTAGGCGCGGTCGGCGAACGCCTCACCGGCGACGGGGAGGCGGGCCCGCTGTGCGGCCTCGTGCAGCCGGGAGCCGGGGAGGCCGAGGACGGGCAGGCTGCCGCCGGCGGCGCTGATGCCGTCGATGACGGCAGCGGCCTGCTCCTCGTCGTGGACGCAGCGGTTGTAGAGCGCGCCATGGGGTTTGACGTAGCCGACGCGGGCACCGGCGGCGCGTGCGAAGACCTCCAACGCACCGATCTGGTAGGTGATCTCGGCGGACAGCTCGTCCGGCGGTACGTCCATCGCGCGGCGGCCGAAGCCGGCCAGGTCGCGGTAGGAGACCTGGGCACCGATGACCACGCCGCGCTCGGCGGCCAGTTCGCAGACCCTGCGCATCGTGGCCGGGTCACCGGCATGGAAGCCGCAGGCGACATTGGCGCTGGTGACGACGGAGAGCAGGGCCTCGTCGTCGGTGAGCTGCCAGCGGCCGAAGCCTTCCCCGAGGTCGGCGTTGAGGTCGATGACGGAAGGGGGCTCCGGGCCGTCGCTCATGTGTATCCGTTCCAGAGGTGCTCGGTGCTCGGTGCTCGGTGCCGGGTGGGTGTGCGGGGTGCGCCGGCCGCTTCGGGGCGGGGTGGGCGGGGGCTTCCGCACCGGCCGGCCCATATCCGTAGTGGCTCTCCCCCGAGGGCAACTCGAGCCGACCGGCATGGACGACAACGTAGAGGATCGTTGAACGATCCGACAAGAGGTGGGCTGCATCCGGGAGGGGATGCGTTGTTTTGTTCCCCCATCTGGGATTGACTTTCGCTCACACGACACCAGGGCGGCCTCGACTGCCGCCCCGGTACGGCGCGAGAGCGGGGAGCGGTATGGCGGGCGGAGCGGCGAAGAACGATCAGTGGCGGCTCACCGAGGTCGCGGGCCTTGAGGGGGACCGCGCTCTGCTGGGGCGCTCCAGCACGGCCGAGCGGGTGGCCGACATCCTGCGCGACCGGATTACCGAGGGCTACTTCCCGCCCGGCGCCCGGCTCTCGGAGGAGAGCATCGGCGGTGCGCTGGGCGTCTCGCGCAACACCCTGCGGGAGGCGTTCCGGCTGTTGACGCACGAGCGGCTGCTGGTGCACGAGCTCAACCGCGGGGTGTTCGTCCGGATGGTGACGGTCGAGGATCTCGAGGACATCTACCGGGTGCGGATGCTCGTGGAGTGTGCGGCGGTGCGGGGGCTGGGGCAGGGGCCCTACGACCCGGGTGTGACCGCGGCCGTCGCGGCGATCGAGGCCGCCGTGGAGGCCGGCGAGGCCGCCTCCGGGGACCGGGAGTGGCAGGCGCTCTCGACTGCCAACATCCGTTTTCACCAGGGCATCGTGGCGCTGGCGGGCAGCCCGCGCACGGATGAGCTGATGCGGGCCGTGCTCGCCGAGCTCCGGCTGGTCTTCCATGTCATGGCCGACCCCCGGCGCTTCCATGCACCCTATTTGACCCGTAATCGCCAGATTGTCGAGGCGCTACAGGCGGGCGATGCCCCCGAGGCCGAACGGCTGCTGCTGTCCTACCTGGAGGACTCGCGCAGCCAGTTGTCGGGAGCGTACGCGCAGCGCATCGCGGAGGGGTGAGCCCCGCGGTGTGAGCCGCCGTGGGGAGGGCGCCGGCTTGCGCCGCGGGGGCGGCTTGAGATCCGTCCTCGCAGACCCCTTGTCGGATCGTTGAACAATCGCCTAGCCTCCGCTGCAATCTCTTCATCTCCTTGTGGACCCCGTGGGGTCCCCCGTACGCGGAAGGCGGATCCATGATCGTGCTCCTCGGCGTGCTCGTGGTCGTGATCGGCTTCGCCACGAAACGCAATCCCCTGCTGGTCGTGGGGGTGGCCGGCATCGCGACCGGCCTCCTCGGAGGGCTGTCGCCGGGCAAGGTGCTCGCCGCGTTCGGCGACGGCTTCGCCGGCAGCCGGGCGGTGACGATCTTCGCGATCACCCTTCCGGTCATCGGCCTCCTGGAGCGCTACGGCCTCCAGGAGCAGGCCCGTAACCTCATCGCCCGGTTCGCCAAGCTCACGACCGGACGCTTCCTGGCGCTCTACCTCGGGCTGCGGCAGATCGGCGCCGCGGTCGGGCTGACCAATGTCTTCGGCCACGCCCAGACCGTCCGCCCGCTCGCCGTCCCGATGGCCGAGGGGGCGGCCGTGCGCAAATACGGCGAACTCCCGGACCGGACACGGGAGAAGGTCAGGTCGTTCTCCGCCAGCGCGGACAACATCGGCCTCTTCTTCGGGGAGGACGTCTTCCTCGCCGTCGGCTCGATCCTGCTGATCACCGGCTTCGTCAACACCACCTACGGCACCCACCTCGAACCGCTTCAGCTCGCGCTGTGGGCGATCCCCACCGCCCTGTGCGCCTTCGTGGTCCACGGCTGGCGACTGCTGCGCCTGGACCGCCAGTTGGAACGCGAACTGCTCACCGCCCACGTCCACAACACCGCCGCAGTGGAGGCCGCCCAGTGATCAAGGCAGAGTGGTTCTACTGGCTGGTGGGCCTCAGCTTCCTGGTGATGGCCTCTCAAATGGTCACCGACCGCAGCAACCCCAAGCGCTTTGGCACCGGAGCCTTCTGGGGCCTGATCGGTGCCGGCTTCATCTACAGCAGCTGGGTCGTCACCAAGCAGGCACCGGCCGAGCCGCTGGGCGTCGCGGTGCTGGTCATGGCCTGTCTGGCGGGCTTCGGCTGCACCGGGCGCGGCACCCCGCGCACCACCACCCCCGAGCAGCGCACGGCCAGCGCCGCCAAGCTCGGCAACAAGCTGTTCGTTCCGGCGCTCACCATCCCGGCCGTCGCCATGGCCTGCGCCATCGGCGTCAAGCACCTGTCCATCGGGGGTGAGCCGGTCCTCCAGGAGGGCAGCGAAACCATCCTGGGCCTGGGGATCGGCGCCGTCGCCGCTCTCGTCGTCGGCATGATCATGCTTCGTGAGAAGCGGATCTCCGTGCCCGTGCAGTCCGGCCGCTCCATGCTGGAGGCGATGGGCTGGGCGATGCTGCTGCCCCAGATGCTGGCCACGCTGGGCGCCATCTTCCAGGTCTCCGGCGTCGGCGACCAGGTCGGCAAGATCGCCACCTCCGTACTCCCCGAGGACTCGCTCTACGTCGCGGTCGTCGTCTACTGCGTGGGCATGTTCGTGTTCACCATGATCATGGGCAATGCCTTCGCCGCCTTCCCCGTGATGACCGCGGCCGTCGGCTGGCCCGTTCTCATAGGCCACTTCGACGGCAACCCCGCCGCCGTCCTGGCCATCGGCATGCTCGCCGGATTCTGCGGCACCCTCGTGACCCCCATGGCCGCGAACTTCAACATCGTTCCGGCGGCCCTGCTGGAACTGAAGGACCAGTACGGACCCATCAAGGCGCAGCTGCCCACCGCGGGCGTCCTGCTGGGCTGCAACATCTTGATCATGGCGCTGTTCGCCTTCTGAGCCGGCTCCGGGCACAGGTGCCGCACTCCACGGCACCGTGACCCGACCCTGTTCGCTGCCCCCACCACCGGACGCATCGCACCAAGGATGACCGTATGACCCGGGTACTGCTGACCGGATTTGCACCCTTCGACGGCGAATCCACCAATCCCTCCTGGCAGGCGGTACGCGCCGCCGCGGACGAACCGCCCACCGGCATCGAGGCCTTCGCCGTCGAGCTGCCCTGCGTCTACGGAGCGTCGGTGGCGGTGCTGCGCGCCGCCATCGAGGAGACCCGCCCCGAGATAGTGCTGTGCGTCGGCCAGGCGGGCGGACGCCCCGACATCACCGTCGAACGCCTCGCCGTCAACGTCGACGACGCCCGGATCCCCGATGTCTCGGGCGCCGAACCGGTCGACGAGGCGATCGTGCCCGGCGGCCCCGCCGCGTACTTCTCCACCCTGCCGATCAAGGCGTGTGTGGCGGCCGTGCGCGCCGCCGGGCTGCCCGCCTCCGTCTCCAACACCGCGGGCACCTTCGTCTGCAACCACGTCTTCTACGGCCTCGCCCACCTCATCGCCACCGAACTGCCCGACCTGCGCGGCGGCTTCGTCCACGTCCCCTACGCACCGGAGCAGGTCGTCGACCGCGCCCAGCCGTCGCTGCCGGTCGGTGCGGTCGCCCGGGCCCTGCGCGAGATCGCGGTCACCGCCGCGCACACCCGCACCGACCTCCGCGTCGCCGGCGGGGCCACCCATTGAGACCGGCACCGGCGCCCACGGGACCTGGCGGCCGGCTGCCGCGGGCCACGCCGTAGACTGACGCGCCGGTCCGGCGAGTGGTCCGTCAACGGTTCCACCAGCGGTTCCACCCATGAGCGGATCCGCGCCGTTTCGTCCGTTGTCAGTGCGAGCGCCTACTCTGTGCGACGTGACTTTCTCCGCCCCGGGGGCCGCTGCGCCCCAGCTCAACGGCCCGAACCGGCCCGCGCCGGGCCCGGCCGCCGACGAAGGCCTGGCCCGTCGGCTGCGCGCCCTCGCGTGCACCGCGCCGCTGCACGACCTCGACGTGCGCAAGGCCAACCTCACGGGCGAGTACGGGATCTATGCCATGGCGGAGGTGGCGCTCGCCGTCATCGATCTGGTCACCCTCAACATGGACTTCGACACCGGCGCCGACCACGAGGAGATAGTGGCGAAGGTGCTCCCGCGGGTCGCCGCCCAGGCCCCCCGCCGTCCCACGGGTGAGCACGAGCGGGTGGCCCGCTGGGTGCTGGAGAACCTGATCAACGTCGGCAGCGTGGACCGCGGCTTCCGTGCCGTCTACGGCACCTTCGACACCGAAGGCCAGTACGTCCGCCGCGACTACGACTTCAAGCTCATCGAGGAGGTCCCCGGCGCCGGCGGCAGCGTCTTCCTGCGGGCCACCGACGAAGCCGTCAATGTCCTGGTCGGCGCGCTCGACACGGACGTCACCAGCGCCCAGATCGCCGCCGAGGTCAAGCTGGAGGTGCTGATCAACCGCGGCCGGCTGGCCGACGCCCAGCTCGCCGCCGAGCAGGCCCGCTACCGCACCGTGCAGTACGCCGAGACGCTGCGCAGGACCCTGGACGCCACCCGCCGCAACGTCCGCGCCGTGGACTGGCTGGAGACCGTCCCGGACATGATCAACGAGGCGCTGGACCACGTCGCGGACCGCTACCGCCACGAGAACGCCATCCTCACGAACATCCGCAAGGCCCGGGACGAGACCGAGGAGCCCGAGCACAAGCGCCGCGCCGCCGAGCTCGTCGACATCGTCAAGGACTGCATCCGCCGCCACACCCAGCTCCAGTCCCGGCTGCTGGAGGCCGGACCGCTCTTCCGTGCCGAGCAGGACCGGCAGGCTTTCGCGACCCCCGCCGCCCGCTCCGGACTCGACCTGTACGGCCAGCTCGTCGCCCCGCTGCTGCCGCTCCCCGCCGAGCAGGCCATCCGCGTCACCGACGCCTTCTTCGCCAAGGGCACGGGCCTGCGCACCCCCTCGGCCGTGCGCATCGGGGATCTCGTCGAGGTGCTGCTCACCCCGCCCATGGAGCGCGAGCATCTCGGCGCCGAGATGCCCGAGCCCGACCTGGTGGCGACGCCCGACGACAGCCGCTTCAGCGAGGCGCAGCTCGACTCCGCGATGGCGCTGCTCGACCTGCCCGCCGACGCACCCCGCAGGCTCTCCGGACTGCTCGCCGAGGCGCGCCGAGGAGACCCCGACCTCCCCTACCTCGTCGCCCTGCTGGCGGTACACGCCGCCAGCCCGCCGGTCGGCACGGCCTACCGCCAGGGCGAACAGCAGCTGCTGTTCGCCGTGGACGACGGCACGGAGCTGATAGACCCCGAGTTCGGCGGCGCCGACCTCATCGTCGGCACCGCCCTGCTGGACTCCGCCGGGATGGCAGCGGACCGTTCGGAGGTGGCGTGATGTCCCGCGCCCGGGAGCAGCGGCCGGCGAACGGCGCGGCGCGCCCGGTCCGGCCGGGCCCCGGCGCGTCCGGCGGCCGCCCGCCGTCGTGCCGGCCAGAGATTTCCGAGACCGTCCCCCGCAAGGAGCTAGTTCCGTGACCCAGTACGACGAGGCACCGCAGCCGGACCTGGCGTCCGGGGCCGGTGAACCGGGCTGGGGTGCGCCCACCGCAGAAGCCGAGCCGGCCGCGGCGGGGCCGGCGCCCCTGACCCCGGCCGATGCCGCCGACGCCGCACGGCTGGTCTCCTTCGGCCTCCAGCCCAAGCTGCTGCCCGCCCGTGACGCCGAATACGGCGAACTGCTGCGCCGCTATCGCGACGAGCCCGCGTTCGCCCGCGTCGCCGATGCCGTCGCCACGGGCCTCGGCCTGGTCGTCCTGGAGGTCTCCACCCGCGCCGGGATGGCCGTCACCGCCGACGAGGACTCCGTCTTCGCCGTACGGATGGGCGACTACGCGCGTCGCGCCTCCGCCGACTCCGCCGACCGCTTCCTGCACGGCCTGGCCCATCTCGCCGTCGCCGCACTGGCCTTCCCGCGTCCCGAGGACCTCGCCGACGACGGCTATATCGGCCGGATCACCGTCAACGGCGTGGACGCCTTCGTCCGGCAGGCCTGCCGCCGGCTGGAGGAGCGCGCCGAGCAGGAGGGCGAGAACACCGACCCGGCCACGGACACCCCTGGCCTGGAGTCCGCCTGGCGCATCTACGCGCGGCGCAGCGCGACCGGCGCCACCAAGGACGCCCGACGGCTGGCCGGTTCCACCACCGGCATCATCGCCAAGGCCGTCACGTTCCTCGTCGACTCCGGCTTTCTCCAGCGCACCGGCGACGACGCCGGCGGCGCCTACCGCACCACCGCCCGCTATCAGCTCCAGGTCCGCGACATGGCCGGCAGCGCAGCCATGGCCGAGCTGCTGGAGCTGGGCATCGTCCCCGTCGCCGACGGCAGCGCCGCGCTGCTGCCGGGCGAGGAGACCGATGACCTCGAGCTGGTTTCCGATGCCGGACTGCCCTTCCACTCCGGCTGACGGGGCGGCCTTTCGACCGCTGACGTTCCGACTGACCGGCCGACCACGGACGACCGGCCGCTGACGGGCCACCGGCCTTTCCGACCGGCCACCACCCCCTTCCCGCCACAACAACGAGAGTCCGCCATGTACGAGCTGTCCCGGGTCCGCCTCTACTCCATCGGGCCCGCCGGTGCGCGCTATGCCGACACCGTGCTGGACCTGCGCGGAGTCGGCGCGCCCGTGCCCCAACCGGCCCCGGCCCAGGCGGACTTCTTCGAGGACGAACCGGTCGGCCCGCCGCGCCGCCCGGCGCCCGCGGGCGTGCTCTTCCTGGAGAACGGCGGCGGCAAGTCCGTCCTGCTCAAGCTGATCTTCTCGGTGATGCTGCCCGGCCACCGCAACACCCTCGGCGGCGCCAGCTCCGGTGTGCTGCGCAAGTTCCTGCTCGCCGACGACTGCGGCCATGTCGCCCTGGAGTGGCAGCACGTCCTCACCGGCGAGAGCGTGGTCGTCGGCAAGGTCAGCGAATGGCGCGGCCGGCAGGTCTCCAGTGACCCGCGGAAGTTCGCCGAGGCCTGGTACAGCTTCCGCCCCGGACCCGGTATGAGCCTGGACTCCCTCCCCGTCGCCGAGGCCACCGTCGTCCGCCCCCGCCAGGAGAGCGGTGAGGGCGGCTCCGGCGCCCAGGGCCGCCGGCGCACGATGAAGGGCTTCCGCGACGTCCTCACCGAGGCCGGGAAGAGCTACCCCAACCTCGACGTCGTCTGGGAAGAGATCCACGAACGCTGGAACGAACACCTCGGCGAACTCGGACTGGACCCCGAACTCTTCCGCTACCAGCGGGAGATGAACGCGGACGAGGGCGAGGCGGCCGGTCTGTTCGCGGTGAAGAACGACTCGGACTTCACCGACCTGCTGCTGCGCGCCGTCACGGACACCCGGGACACCGACGGTCTCGCCGACCTGGTGCACGGCTTCGCGCACAAGCTCGGCCGGCGCGCCGAGCTCACCGCCGAGCGGGACTTCACCGCCGGCTCCCTCGACCTGCTCTCCCGTATCGCCGCCGCCGCCGAGCAGCGCGAACGCGCCCGTGAGGTGCATGCGGGCGCCGAACGCCGCACCCGCGGCCTCGCCCAGCGGCTGTACGCACGCGGCACCGAAGAGCGCGGCCGCGCCGCCGAGCTGGCCGAAGAGGTCGCCGCCGCGGCCCACCGCGTCACCGACGCCGAGCGCGTCCGTGAGCGCCGCTCCCTGGTCTCAGCCGAACTCGCCTACCGGCATGCCTCGCTGGCGCTGGCCGCCGCCGAGAAGGGCGCCGCCGCCCAGCGCCGTGAGCTGAACGACGCCCGTACGCTGCACAGCGCCTGGCAGGCCGCCGAGACCGCGCTGCGCCACCGCGCCGCCGCCGACCGCGCCGCGCGGGTCGCCGTCGCGATCCGTGAGGCCGAGCGGGACGCCGCCCCCGCGCTCGCCGCCCGGGCCACCGCCGCCACCGACCTCGTACGCGCCCTGCATGCCGCGGCCGAGGCCGGTGAGCAGGTCGCCAACGAGGAGGAGGAGCGCTCCGCCGCCCTCCAGGAGGCCGGGGAATCCGCGCACCGCGACGCCACCACGTCCGCCACCCACGCCCAGCGCGCCCGCAGCGAGGCCGACCACCTCAAGCAGCGGCTGGCGGAGGTCACCGAGGAGACCGCCGAAGCCGTCCGGGCCGGCTGGCTGGACGACAGCGCCCCCGACGCAGACCCGGCCCGTGCCGCGCTCGCCGCCTCGGACGCCGAGAAGACCGCCGTCGAGGCCTGGGACTCGGCCCGTGAGACCGCCCGGCAGGCCACCGACCGCGCCCGCGAGGCCACCGCCCGGCACTCCGCCGCCGAACTCGCGGCGGCCCGCGCCGAGGACGCCGCGCAGGCCGCGGGGCACGCCTACGACGCCGAGCGCCGGGCCGCCGAGTCCATCGGCGCCGAGCAGCGGCTCGCCGACCTCCTCGGACTCCCGCAGTCCGAGACCAAGCCCCTCGGCGTGCCCGGCCCCCGTACGGCCACGCCCGGCACGGACCCGGTCACCCCGCGCCGTCCCGCCGCCGGCCCGCTCACCGCCGAAGAGCTGGACCGCAACGCCGACGAGCTGCACGAGCTGCTGGAGCAGGGCGTCGCCGCCGCCGAACGGCAGCTGTTCGACCTGCGCACGGCCGCCGCCGACGACGCACGGATCCTCGGCGCGCTGGGCGACGGCGGACTGCTGCCCCCGGGCCCCGATGTGCTGGCCGCCGTGGAGTACCTCGGCGAGCACGGCGTCCCCGCGTTGCCCGGCTGGCGCTATCTCGCCCAGTCCGTCGACCCCGCCGACCACACCCGGGTGCTCGCCGCCCGCCCCGAGCTGGTCGACGGCGTGATCATCACGGACCCGGAGACCCATGCACGGGCCCGCGAGGTGCTCGCCCAGGCCGCGCTGCTGCCGCGTTCGGCCGTCGCGGTCGGTACCGCCGCCGCGCTGCTCGCACCCACGCCCGCCCCCGATGAGCGGGACTCCGGCGTCTACAGCGTTTTCCTCGTAACGCCGAACCCGGCGATGCACGACGAGTCCGCCGCCGACGAGGAGCGCCAGGCGCTGCGGGCGCGCGCCATAGAGCGTGACGAGGAGATCCGGGCACTGGCCGCCCGGCTCTCCGGGGACCGTGCGCTGGCCGCCCGGCTCGGATCGTGGCGGGCGGGCTGCCCGGCCGGCCGGCTCGGTGAACTGGCCGCCGCCGCGGACGAGACCCGTACGGCGGCGGACGAGGCCGCCGCCGAGCTGACCGAGGCCCGTGCCGCCCGCGCCGAGACCGATGAGGTCGCGGCCGAGACCACCCGGGTGCGGGACGAGCGCCAGGAGACCGCACAGCGCGCCCGTCGCGCCGCCGACCTGCTGGCCGGGCTCGCCCACCGGCTGCGGGAGCGCGCCTCCTGGCAGTCCCGGATGCGTGAACTCGTCGATGAAGCGGCCGAGTTCGAGGCGCGCGCCGAGGAGTGCGTGGACCGCGCGCGGGCCGCCGACGAGGACCGCAGGGCCGCCCAGCGCGCCGCCGACGACGCTCACCGCACCGCCCGCGCGCTGCGCGCCGAGCGCGCCGAGATCGCCGGTGTGCCGGACGACGTGGGGGAGGCCCCCGGGGGCGCGAGCGCCTCGCTGCCCGCGCTGCGCGAGGCCTACCGCGCCGCCTCCCAGCTTTACGAGAAGGTCGGCGTAGGCGCCGATCTGCGCGCCGAACAGGCACGCGCCGAGGGCGATGAGAGCGCCGCCCTGGCCGAGCTGAACCGCCTCACCAACAAGGTCCGCACCCGCGCCGAGGCGCTGCTGGAGAGCCCGGACGCCGCCGACGGCCCCTCCCGGCAGGCCGCCGCCGGCCGTGCCGAATCGCTGGTGCAGATGCTGGAGACCCGCGCCTCGGCCGCCAGCGAACAGCTCGGCCGGCTGCGCGGTGAGGCCGAGCGCCTCGCCCCCGCAGACGGCGAGGCGCACACCGAGCTGCCCGACGAGCTGGTGCCCAAGGACGCGGACCGCGCCAAGGAGCTGCTGCGCACCGCGGCCGGCGAACTGGCCACCACCACCGAGGCGTTGGAGACCGCCCGCGAGCGGCACGAGGAACTGCTGCGCGGCCACCGCGCCGCCGAGGACGCCGCGGGCGGCTTCGACGAGACCGCCGCCCTGCTGCGCGATCTGCTCCGCGACCACCAGGACGCCGAGGACGCCGCCGACGGACGGACCGAGCCGTACGCCGGCCGGGTGGAGGACGCCCGGCAGGCGGCCGCCGAGTCCCGCCGTTCGCTGCGCGGCTGTGCCGCCGACCTCTCCACCGCCGAGTCCGCGGTGCGCGAGGCGAGCGACATCCTCGTACGGCACGCCAACTCCACCCGCTACGAACAGGTCCGTACGCCCGCCCGGCAGCAGATCCGTGAACTGCCCGCCGCGGCCCTGCCGGATCATGCGGCCAAGTGGGCGGAGGCGTTCGCGCCCCGGCTGCGGGTGCTCACCGACGAGTTGGAGCAGCTGGAGCGCAACCGCGACTCCATCGTCGACCGGCTGCGCGGGCTGGTCGAGTCGTCGCTGACCACACTGCGCTCCGCCCAGCGGCTGTCCCGGCTGCCGGAGGGGCTGGGGGAGTGGTCAGGACAGGAGTTCCTGCGGATCCGCTTCGAGGACCCCGACCAGGCCACGCTCACCGAGCGGCTCGGCGAGGTGATCGACGAGGCGACCCGTGCGGCCGTCAAGAAGAACAGCGATCTGCGGCGGGACGGGATGTCCCTGCTGCTGCGCGGGGTCGGCGCGGCGCTGCTGCCGCGCGGTGTGGCGGTGGAGATCCTCAAGCCGGATGCGGTGCTGCGTGCCGAGCGGGTGCCGGTCGGGCAGATGGGCGATGTCTTCTCCGGCGGCCAGCTGCTGACCGCCGCCATCGCGCTGTACTGCACGATGGCGGCGCTGCGCAGCAACGACCGGGGCCGCGACAAGCAGCGGCACGCCGGCACGCTGTTCCTGGACAACCCCATCGGCCGTGCCAACGCGACCTATCTGCTGGAGTTGCAGCGTGCCGTCGCCGACGCGCTGGGCGTCCAGCTGCTGTACACCACCGGCCTCTTCGACACCACGGCGCTCGCCGAGTTCCCGCTGGTCATCCGGCTGCGGAACGACGCGGACCTGCGGGCGGGCCTGAAGTACATCAGCGTGGAGGAGCATCTGCGACCGGGCCTGCCGCAGCCGGACCCGTCCGGCGAGGCGGTGCACGGGCAGATCACGGCCACGCGGATGTACCGCCGTCCCGAGGACCCGGCTCCGGAGGAGCAGCCGGACGACGACGCCGGGTGACCGGCGTCGCGGGAGGCCTGCGGGCCGGGTCGGGCGGAGCCGGGCGGGTCCGCAGGGGACGCCCTACACCACCACCACGGACCGCAGGACCTCCCCGCGCTGCATCTTGGTGAAGGCCGGTTCGATGTCGTCGAGCGTGATCGTCTCGCTGATGAACCGTTCCAGGTCGAGCTTGCCGCTCAGGAACAGATCGATGAGTACGGGGAAGTCGCGGCTGGGCAGACAGTCGCCGTACCAGGACGACTTCAGCGCGCCGCCGCGGGAGAAGAGGTCGATGAGCGGCAGCTCGATGCGCATGTCCGGTTCGGGGACGCCCACCTGGACCAGCGTGCCGGCCAGATCGCGCATGTAGAAGGCCTGCCGGTAGGTCTCGGGGCGGCCCACCGCGTCGATCACCACATCGGCGCCGTGCCCGCCGGTCAGCGCGCGGACCGCCTCGATGGGGTCCGTACCACGGGAGTTGACGGTATCGGTGGCGCCGAACCGCTCCGCGGCGTCCAGCTTGCCGTCGTCGAGATCGACGGCGATTACCCGTCGTGCGCCGGCCCGGGAGGCGCCCGCGATGGCGGCGTTGCCGACGCCGCCGCAGCCGATGACGGCGACGGTGTCCCCGCTGCCCACCCCTCCGGTGTGGACGGCCGCACCGTACCCGGCCATCACCCCGCAGCCGATCAGACCGGCGGCCTCCGGGCGCGCCGAGGGATCGACCTTCACCGCCTGCCCGGCGGCGACCAGGGTCTTCTCGGCGAAGGCGCCGATGCCCAGGGCCGCCGTCAGCTCCGTGCCGTCCAGCAGGGTCATGGGCTGAGCGGCATTGCGCGACGCGAAGCAGTACCAGGGGCGGGCGCGTCGGCAGGCGCGGCACTGCCCGCAGGGCGCCCGCCAGGCCAGCACCACATAGTCGCCGGGCGCCAGGTCCGTGACTCCGGTGCCGACGGCCTCGATGACCCCGGCCGCCTCATGGCCGAGCAGGTAGGGGAAGGCGTCGCCGATCGCGCCGTCGCGATAGTGCAGATCGGTGTGGCACACCCCGCAGGCCTGCACGGTCACGAGCACTTCGCTCGGGCCGGGGTCGGGTACGAGGATCGGCAGCACCTCGACGGGGGCGCCCTTCTTGAGGGCGACGACGGCGCGGGCTTCGTGCGGCATGTCTCACTCCTAAAACAGCGCCCTGCGGGGCGGCAGGGGCGGGTAGCACGCGTGAGGTGGCACGGATGCCTGTGAGGGGTTGGAGTGGTGCGCGGTGCTGAGAACCTGGGAGGACGGGGTGCTGAGAACCTGGGAACGGTGACAGCGGCGGAGGACGGTCCACCCCCGTCGCCGTGTTGCCTATAGTGCGCCGGGTTGTGCTATAGGAGACATGCTGGAAGTCCGGTCAGGGATCCGTCAAGGGGGATTTTCCGCTACGGGGTTCAACCGGCGTACCCCATCCGGCGGGAGAGCTCCGCGGCCGCCTTCGCGGACCGCTCCGCGAGCTCCGGCAGCAGCTCACGCTCCATCCGGTAGGCCGGGCCGGAGACGCCGAGCGCGCCGATCACCGCGCCGTCGTGCGCCCGCACCGGTGCCGCCACCGCGTTCAGCCCGATCTCCAACTCCTCGCTGGTGCAGGCGTATCCGTCCGCGAGCGCGGCGGCGAGCTGCTCGCGCACACCGGCCGCCGTGGTCAGGGTGTTCTCGGTGAACCGCGGCAGCTTGCGGGTCACCAGGGTCTCCCGGCGCTCCTTCGGCAGGTGCGCCAGCAGGACCTTGCCGCTGGCGGTGGCGTGCAACGGAGTGCGGCGGCCCAGCCAGTTGTACGCGGTGACCGCCGCGGAGCCCCTGGCCTGCATGATGTTGACCGCCGCATCGCCGTCCAGCACCGCGATGTTGGCGGTCTCCCCGGTGTCCTCGGCGAGCGCCCGGCACACCGGCTGGCCCTCCTGGGAGATGTCCAGCCGGATCGCCGCGGCGCCGGCCAGCCGCAGGACCCCGGCGCCCAGGTAGTACTTCCCGCGGTCCCGCTCCTGCTCCACCAGCCCGCGGTTCTCCAGCACCCCGAGGATCCGGAACGCGGTCGACTTGTGGACGCCCAGCTCCTCGGAGATCTCGGTCACCCCGGCCTCGCCCAGCTTGGCCAGGATCTCCAGCACGCTCACCGCACGGTCCACGGACTGGACGGATCCCGCCCCGCCGCGCCGTTCCTCGGACCGGTCGTCCGTCGTATCGCTCGTCTTCGACATGGGTCTTTGTGTCACCACCTGGTGGCCCCCGAGGGGCACGTCTGAGGGCATCTGCCGGGAAGCCCTTGACGGCCCGCTTCCCGGCTTGGATTCTGTTGCGCATCGCGCTCTGCGATGCGTTATTCAGAACACATGATACCGATCAGCGAGAGGGGGGCCAGATGATTCCCATCTGCCGCATCGAGGACCTGCCCGAGGGCGAGTCCGTACGGATCGAGATCGACGACGTCACGCCGGCCATCGCGGTCTTTCATGCCGAGGGCGGCTATTACGCCGTCGACGACACCTGTAGCCATCAGGACGCCTCCCTCTCCGAGGGCTGGGTCGAGGGCTGCTTCGTCGAATGCCCGCTGCATGCGGCCCTGTTCGACCTGCGTACCGGGGCCCCGACCTGTCTGCCCGCCCGCAGGCCGGTGCGCACCCACGAGGTCAGTGTCCTGGACGGCATGATTCATGTACGGCCCGCCGTACGGGAAGAGGCGGTGGCGTAACCACCCGGTCACGGCGAGCGCGTCGTGGCCGTCCCGGCCGGGTGCGGTTCCTCGGTTCGCCCCGGGAGGCCGGACGGCCCGAGGGGGCAGGCAGGCCAGGAGTCCTCCGGAAAGCCGCTTGTCCCGCCCGCCGGTTCAGCTCGTCCCGCCCGCCCGTTCAGGCGGCCGCCCGGTCGATCCCCGACGGGTTCTCCCGTGCCTCCCTGCGCCGCTGCCGGCGCGCCCGGCGCCGCTCCCGGCGCAGTTCCCTGGCCGTGCTGCTGGGCTGCGACTGCACCCCGTTGCGCTGCACCCACACCTGACGGGTCACCCAGACGTCCAGTACCGCCCACGTGGCGACCACGGTGCTGGCGACCGTGCTGAGCACCGCGGGGAACGCGTACCAGGAGCCCGCCAGGGTGCACAGGAACGCCACCATGGCCTGGGTCAGGGTGAGTGCCGCGATGATGACGGCACGCACCGCGGCGGTGCGCACCGGATCGGCCATCCGGCGCCGGACCGCCGGCTCCTCCTGCCACAACAGCTGTCTGCCGGTGTCCATGAACGCGTCACGCTCCCCGTACTCTCCCCGCATGTCCGACTCCTCGGTGGCTGCCCGGATGTGCCGGGTACATGCCCCTCGCGCCGCACCCCGTCTCCTTGCATGGTCACGTACCGGGGCCACGCGGAGTGATCCGGGGTAGAGCAAAACCGGCCAACCGTCCGGCATCTTTGCCGCAGGGGGAAGAGGTGAACCGGCCCACCAATGCGGGCGGGTTGTCCGGGAATCAGCGGACAACTCATGATGATCCCGCCCCGGCCGCTTCCCCGGCGTCACGAGAGGCCTTCGGTTGGGTCACTCGACAGTAGTAGGCTCGCGCCGTTTGTTGACGGAACACCACCCCCGTGCGCCGGGGTTGACGTAGGGGAGGCCATGCGCTTTCGCGGGAAGTCGGTCCGCCGGAAGATCGTGGCGTTGCTGCTCGTACCACTGGTGTCCCTGATGTCCCTGTGGGCGTTCACGACCTATATCACCGGGCGTGAGGCGAACCAGCTGCTGGACGTCGGCAACGTCGTGAAGAATCTGGGCTATCCGGTCGAGGACGTCATCCAGACCCTCCAACGGGAGCGCCGGCAGAGTCTGCTGTACCTCGCCGACCGGCGCGGCGCCGACGCGCTCGACGCGCTCCACCGGCAGACCCGGGCCACCGACGAGGCCGTCAGCCGGCTGCGCGCCGACATCGACCTCCGAGATCTCCGCGAGGACCTGAGCGACGGCACCGGCGACCGGTTGACCGGCGTCCTCAAGGGCCTGGACACACTCGGCCCGCTGCGTGCCCAGGTCGAGGACAACACCGTCTCCCGCGACGAGGCCATGGAGAGCTACAACGCCCTCGTCGACCCCGGTTACGACTTCCTCGCCGCGCTCCACGCCCTGGAGAACGTGGAGATGGACAAGCAGGCGCGTGCGCTGGTCAACGTCACCCGGGCCCGGGAGGCGGTCTCCCGCGAGGACGCCCTGATGTCCGCGGTGCTCGCCTCCGGCAGCATGAGCAGGCGCGATCTGCGCGCGCTGTCCGACCGGGTCGCCGAGCGCCGGGTCCTCTACCGCACCAGCCTGCCCGCCCTGCCGGCCAAGGACCGTGGTCTCTACGCCGATTACTGGCGCTCCGCGAAGGCCCGCGAGCTGACCTCCTACGAGGACCGGGTGATCGCCGCCGGTCCGCAGGCCGGACCGCGTGCGGTCAACGCCGAGCGCTGGAACACCACGTCGCGCAAGGTGCTCGACGACCTCCAGCGGATGGGCAAGGACGCCGGGGACCGCTACCAGGAGCGTGTCGCCCCTGTCGCCATGAACGTCCTTCTCAAGGCCGCCATCGCCGGCGTCCTCGGCTTTGCCGCGCTGCTGGTCTCGGTCATCGTCTCGTTCCGCATCGGCCGCCGCCACGTCCGGGACCTGATCCGGCTGCGCAAGACCGCCCATGACGTCTCCGGCGTACGGCTGCCGAGCGTCATGCGCCGGCTGGCGGCCGGCGAACAGGTCGATGTGGAGACCGAGGCGCCCCGGCTCGAATTCGGCCCGGACGAAACCGGCCAGGTCGGCCAGGCGCTCCACACCCTCCAGCGGGCCGCGATCGAGGCCGCCGTCAAACAGGCCGAAATGCGTCGTGGTGTCTCCGAGGTGTTCGTCAACCTCGCCCGCCGCAGCCAGGTCCTGCTGCACCGCCAGCTGACCCTCCTGGACGCCATGGAACGGCGCACCGAGGACACCGACGAACTCGCCGACCTCTTCCGGATCGACCATCTGACCACCCGTATGCGACGGCATGCTGAGGGTCTGGTCATCCTCTCCGGCGCGGCACCCTCCCGGCAGTGGCGCAAGCCGATCCAGCTGATGGACGTGGTGCGTGCGGCGGTCGCCGAGGTGGAGGACTACGAGCGGATCGAGGTGCGCCGCCTTCCCCGGCTCGCGGTGGACGGTCCCGCGGTGTCCGACCTCACGCACCTGATAGCCGAACTCCTGGAGAACGCCACCGTCTTCTCGCCGCCGCACACCGCCGTGCAGGTCCTGGGCGAGCGGGTCGCCAACGGCTTCACCCTGGAGATCCACGACCGCGGTCTGGGCATGACCCCCGATCTGCTGCTGGAGGCCAACCTCCGGCTCGCCGAGACGCCCGAGTTCGAGCTGTCCGACACCGACCGGCTCGGGCTGTTCGTGGTCAGCCGGCTCGCCCGGCGGCAGGACGTACGGGTCTCCCTTCAGCCGTCGCCGTACGGCGGGACCACCGCCGTGGTCTTCCTCCCGGGGAGGATCCTCACCGAGAGCGCCGCCGGCGGCCGGGAGGACGACGACCCGGCGCCGGACGGTCTGCCCGGCGGCCCGGTCGGCAATGAACTGGAGCATGCGGCGGGCAAGTTGGCCGCGCTCTCCCAGGCACCGCCCCGCCGGGAGCGGCGCGTCCCGGCCGTCATCGACGGCCCGGTGGAACTCGAAGCGCCGCTCGGCCCGGACGAGCTGGGCCCGGCCGACGACGAGGACGCCCTCTTCCGCAAGCGGGACCGCGGCCGCGAGCGGAAGGGGCCCGACCCCGCCCCCGACGGCCCGGCCGCCGCACCGCGCGCCATCGCACCGGTGCCGCCCGTCCCCGAGGGTGAGCAGCACCAGCAGACCCGGGACCAGGCACCCGGCGGGCTGGCACCGCTGCCGCGCCGCCGCCCCCGCCCGCCGGTGCTGGTCGCCGACCACGGCAGAACGGTCGACGACCGCGGCGCCCAGGAGGAGCGGGCAGCCGAGCGTCCCGGCTCCGGGCGTCCGCGCCCCGAGGGCTCCGTGGCCCGGCCGCCGTCGTCCGCCGCGCCCGCGCCGCAGGGCCCGGCCCCGGACGGCCCGCAGCCCACCGAGGACCGCGAGCGGCCTGCGCCCACCACACCCACGGGGCTGCCCCGCCGGGTACGGCAGGCCAGCCTCGCGCCCCAGCTCAAGGCCGACGCCACCGGGCAGACCGAGGTGCGGGGGCGGAACACGGCGGCCGAGGACGACCGCGACGCCGAGGCGGTCCGCGCCCGGATGGCCTCGCTCCAGCGCGGCTGGCAGCGCGGCCGCCGCGACAACGGCGAGGACCCGCGCGAGACCGCAACACCACGGGGAGAAGCCCCCGCAGCCGGTGCAACGGCGGCTGCGGGCGGTACGGCCCCGGACACCACAGGACCGGACACCACAGACCCGGACGCCCGTGCCACAGCCACACAGGACGGCCACGACACGGGCAGCACAGCACCACCAGGAACCACATCGGGAGGGGACGGTCCATGACCGCACCGAAGGCAGCAGCTTCCACCGCATCGGTCTCGGAGAAGGCATCCGGGGAGCTGAACTGGCTCCTGGACGAGCTCGTCGAGCGGGTCGGCTCCATCCGCAAGGCACTGGTCCTCTCCAGCGACGGGCTGGCAACCGGGGCCTCGAAGGACCTGACCCGCGAGGACGGCGAACATCTGGCCGCGGTCGCGTCCGGCTTCCACAGTCTGGCCAAGGGCGTCGGCCGGCACTTCGAGGCCGGGCAGGTACGGCAGACCATGGTCGAGCTGGACGAGGCGTTCCTGTTCGTCAGCGCGGCGGGCGACGGCAGTTGCCTGGCCGTACTGGCCGACGCGGACTCCGACGTCGGTCTGATCGCGTACGAGATGACGCTGTTGGTCAAGCGGGTGGGCACGCACCTGGGCACGGCGCCCAGGTCCGGCCTTTCCACCTGAGCACGACGACGGTGACGCCATGAGTGAGCGCGGCGAGCGAAGATGCGAGAGGTGCGCGCCGCGCGAATGCGAGGCCGAGCGAAGCGAGGTTTCGGCATGAGCGACCAGGACGGCCGGGCGGCGCGGGACCGGGACGCCGCCCGCTGGTTCGACGATGACGCGGGCCCTGTCGTCCGGCCGTACGCCATGACGCGCGGGCGCACCCGCACGGCCGCGGAGGGGCGCCTCGATCTGATCGCGCTGGTGATCGCCGAGAGCCGTGCGGAGGAGTCGGTCGACGACCGGACGCTGTCGCCCGAGCACATCGAGATCGTCGACCTGTGCCGCCAGGAGCCGCTGTCGGTCGCCGAGCTGGCGGCCGAACTCGACCTGCCGGTCGGCGTCGTACGGGTCCTGATCGGGGACCTGCTGGATGCGGAGCTGGTCCATGTCAGCAGGCCGGTACCGCCGGCCGAGCTGCCGGACGAGAAGGTGCTGCGCGAGGTGATCGACGGCCTGCGCGCGCTGTGACCCGCCGCCCTGCCCACCGGCCGCCGTCGCCCGGAGCGCTCCTCCGCGACGGCGGCCACCGCTCGGCGGCCGGGCCCGGCCCCGCCGCGAGACCGCCTCCGTCGGCCGCACGCGAATCCGCCGGATCTCGCCGTGGGTTCACCGGCCTCGCCGGTGAACCGGCCACGAGTGGCGGCGGACCGGCCCCGCGGTACGGTTCCTGTTGAGCAACTGTCAACAGGAGGAGATCCGCGCCATGGCCACGGACGAGACCCCGGCCCCCGTCGAACACCTGGAGATCCAGGTCGGCCCGCACACCTATGACGCACTGGCCTGCGGCCCGGCCGACGGGGAGTTCGTACTGCTGCTGCACGGCTGGCCCGAGTTCGCCGACTCCTGGAGCGCCGTGCTCCCCGCCCTGGGCTCGGCGGGCTACCGTGCCGTCGCCGTCGACCAGCGAGGCTATTCGCCGCGCGCCCGTCCGCCCCGCATCGCCGACTACGCCGTGCCCGAACTCGTCGCCGACGCGCTGGCCTTCGCCGATTCCCAGGGCGCGGGCCGCTTCCACCTCGTCTCGCACGACTGGGGCGGCATGGTCGCCTGGGCGCTGGCCGGCGCCCACCCCGAGCGGCTGAAGTCCCTGACCGTGCTGGCCACCCCGCACCCGGACGCGCTCAACCGGGCCGCCGCCGAGGACTCCGTCCAGCATCACCGTCTCGACTACGTCCGCTTCTTCCGCGGCGACGACGGCGCAGCGGAGACCGCGCTGCTCGCCGACGACGCCGCCCGGCTGCGCGCCGCATACGCCGGCAAGGTGCCTGCCGAGCTCGTGGACGGCAACGTCCGGCGGCTCTCCGCCCCGGGTGCACTCACCGCCACGCTCAACTGGTACCGCGCCCCCGAGTCGGTCATCTCGGTACCCGCGGGCCGGATCACCGTTCCCACCCTCTTCCTGTGGGGCAGCGAGGACACCGCCCTGGGCCGTGGCGCGGCCGAGTCCACGGGGGAGTGGGTGGACGGCCCCTACCGCTTCGAGGCCCTGGAGGGCGCCAGCCACTGGCTGCCCGAAGAGGTTCCCGACGTGGTCACGCCCAAGATCCTCGACCACCTCGGCCAGTACGCCTGATACCGCGGCGGGCCGGGATACCACGGCGGGCCGGGACCGCCCCGGTGTCCCGGCCCGCCGTCGCCGTAAACTGCGGGCATGCCCGGCAAGCGCACCACCCGCCTCACGCCCCACCAGCGCAGGGAGCAGCTGGTCGGCGTCGGTCTGGAGATGCTCGCCGAACGTTCCCTGGACGAGCTGTCCACCGACGAGGTGGCCCGGCGGGCCGGTATCTCCCGCGGGCTGCTCTTCCACTACTTCGACTCCAAGCGCGACTTCTACCGCGCGGTGGTCCGCGCCGCGTGCGACCGCTTCACCGACGCGACGGAGCCGGACGGCTCGCTGGAACCGGTCGCCTGGATGCGGGCCTTCATCACGGGCTTCGTGGCGTACGTCTTGGAGCACCGTCAGGTGTACCTCGCCCTGGTGCGGGGCGCCGCCGGAAGCCATCCCGCGGTCACCGACATCGTCGGCGCGACCCGGGAGACCGTCGCCCGCCGGGTGCGCGACGGCCGGAAGCGGCTCGGCCTGCCGGACGCCCCGCGGCTCGAACTGGCCTCCCGGGCCTGGATGGCGTTCGCCGAGGAGGCGGTCGTCAACTGGCCCGTGCAGGAGCCCGACGCCCGCGAAGAGCTCTGCGCCTTCGTCGAATCCAGCTTCGTGAGCATGCTCGGACTGCTCGACCGGCCCGGCGTCCTCGCCGCGCGCTGAGCGCCGGCGGCTCCGCTCCACCCGCTTCCACGGCCCGTGCCGGCGCGCCCTTTTGGGCAGGTTGGCCACCTCTGACCCACGACGTCTCGCCGGCGTGACGCATCTCAAGTGGGCGCCGTGCCGAGCACGTTGTACCGTTCCCTTGCACCAGCTGCCCCGTGCGCCGACGCTCGGGTGCCAAGCGTGAGCTCCCCCCGTATATACGGCAATTCAGGAGAAGAATCCCATGGCCTTCGGGCGATCCGATCGCCGCCGACGGTCCGCCGCCGTCGAGCCGGTGACGCTCAAGATCCTGGTCGCGGGCGGCTTCGGGGTCGGTAAGACCACCCTGGTCGGTGCCGTCAGCGAGATCAAACCACTGCGGACCGAGGAACGGCTGACCGAGGCGGGCAGGCCGCTCGACGACCTCGACGGGGTGGAGGGCAAGACCACCACCACCGTCGCCATGGACTTCGGACGGATCACCGTCAACGAGGAACTGGTGCTGTATCTCTTCGGCACTCCGGGCCAGGACCGCTTCTGGTTCCTGTGGGACGAACTGGCACGGGGGGCGCTCGGCGCGGTGGTGCTGGCCGACACCCGCCGGCTGTCGGACAGCTTCGCCGCCATCGACTACTTCGAGCGGCGCGGACTGCCCTTCACGGTCGCCGTCAACTGCTTCGACGGCGCGGACCGCTACCCGCCGGAATCCGTACGCGACGCCCTGGACCTGGACCCCCAGGTGCCGGTGATGCTGTGCGACGCCCGCCTCAAGGACGACGCGCGGGATGTGCTGGTCTCCGTCGTCGAGCATGCGATGGAGGCCGGCGCCCGCCGCCGGGAGCCCGCGCTCCCCTGACGGGGCGCGGAAGTACGGCCCGTACCCCGCCGTCCGGGGTACGGGCCGTACGTCTGCGCGCTGCCGACGCCGTTACCTGGCCGAACCGTCGTCGGCCAGCCAGCCGAAGCTCCGCTCCACGGCCTTGCGCCAGTTGGCGAACTCGCGGTCGCGGACCTGCGCATCCATCCGCGGCGTCCACTCCGTGTCCCGCTTCCAGTGGGTCCGCAGCTCGTCCAGATCCTGCCAGACCCCGGTCGCCAGACCGGCCGCGTACGCCGCTCCCAGACAGGTGGTCTCCGAGATCACCGGGCGGATCACCGGCACATCCAGCACATCCGCCTGGTGCTGCATCAGCAGGTTGTTGGCGGTCATCCCGCCGTCGACCTTGAGCTGGGTGATCCGCACGCCCGAGTCCTGGAACATGGCGTCCACGACCTCCCGGGTCTGCCAGCTGGTCGCCTCCAGTACGGCGCGCGCCAGATGCGCCTTGGTGACGAACCCGGTCAGGCCGGTGATCACGCCGCGTGCGTCGGAACGCCAGTAGGGCGCGAACAGACCGGAGAACGCCGGTACGACGTACGCCCCGCCATTGTCCGGGACGCTCGCCGCCAGCGGTTCGATCTCGTCGGCCGACGCGATGATGCCCAGCTGATCGCGGAACCACTGCACGAGCGCACCGGTGATGGCGATGGACCCCTCCAGGCAGTAGACCGGCGCCTCACCGCCGAGCTGATAGCCCATCGTCGTCAGCAGCCCGTTCTTGGAGGGGACCGGGCGGTTACCGGTGTTCAACAGCAGGAACGAACCCGTGCCATAGGTGTTCTTGGCCTCGCCGACGCCGTAGCAGGTCTGGCCGAAGACGGCCGCCTGCTGGTCGCCGAGCGCGGACGCCACCGGCACCCCGTGCAGCTGCCCCACGGCCGTGCCGTACACCTCGGCCGACGACCTGATCTCCGGCAGGATCGCCGCCGGTACGTTCATCGCCGACAGGATCGCCGGATCCCATTGGAGGGTGCCGAGGTTCATCAGCATCGTGCGGCCCGCGTTGGTCACATCGGTGACATGCACCCCGCCGTCGGTGCCGCCGGTCAGATTCCAGATCAGCCAGGAGTCGATGGTGCCGAACGCGATCTCGCCGCGCTCGGCACGGGCTCGCAGCCCCGGAACCTCATCCAGCAGCCAAGCGGCCTTGGGGCCGGAGAAATAGCTGGCCAGCGGCAGTCCGGTGGCCTCACGGAAGCGGTCCTGGCCGTCCGCGCCGCCGAGTTCGGCGCACAGCTGGGAGGTCCGGGTGTCCTGCCAGACGATCGCGTGGTGCACCGGCTTGCCGGTCGCCCGGTCCCACAGGACCGTGGTCTCCCGCTGGTTGGTGATGCCCAGCGCACTGAGCTGGTCCGCGCGCAGCCCCGCTTTGGCGAGCGCGCCCGCCACCACGGCCTGTACCTTCGACCAGATCTCGGTGGCGTCATGCTCCACCCAGCCCGGCTTGGGGAAGATCTGACGGTGCTCGCGCTGGTCGACGGCGACGATCGCGCCGCCGTGGTCGAAGATGATGCAGCGGCTCGACGTGGTGCCCTGGTCGATCGCGGCCACATATTTCTCGGTCTTCCCGGTTCGCTCCGTCATGCCGTCACGCCTCCTGAAGTCCTGGTGAGTGGGTGCAGCGGGCCCGGGCCGGTCGGGCGGACACCTCTCGGCCGGACACTTCTCTGCCGGACACTTCTCGGCCGGTGTCAGAACGCCGCGTTGTGGACCAGGCCGGACAGCACCGCGCCGATCAGCGGCCCGGCCACCGGGATCCAGGAGTAACTCCAGTCCGAGGAACCCTTGTTGGGGATCGGCAGCAGGGCGTGCACCAGGCGCGGACCGAGGTCACGGGCCGGGTTGATGGCATAGCCGGTGGGCCCGCCCAGCGACAGCCCGATACCGACGACCAGCAGCGCGACCAGCAGCACATTGATCCCGGAGCCGTAGACGCCCACGTGCTCGCCGGGGACCCGGCCGATGCCGATGCCCTTGTTCTGGCCGAAGAACAGCAGCGGCAGCACCAGGCCGATGGTGGCGATGATCTCGGTGACGAGGTTGGCGGCCGGCTTGCGGATCTCCGGGCCGGTGGAGAAGATCCCCAGCGTCGGCTGGGCCTTGTCCGGCTCCGCGTTGGCGGCGAACTGCGCGTAGTACAGCGCCCAGGCCAGTACGGCCCCGATCGCCGCACCGACCATCTGCGCCAGGATGTACAGCGGCACCTTCGACCACTCGGTGCCGCCCGCGACCGCCGAGCCCAGCGTGACAGCGGGGTTGAGATGCCCGCCGGACAGCGGCGCCGCGGTGTAGGCGCCGGCGAGTACGCCCATGCCCCAGCCGAAGGCGATCACGACCCAGCCGGCGCCCTTCGCCTTGGAGTAGTGCAGGGTGACGGCGGCGCACACACCGGCGCCGAAGAGTATGAGTATCGCGGTGCCGATCACTTCACCGACGACGATGTCCCCATTGGAATACATGGCGGCTCCTTGGCCCTCGCCCGGGGACGTCCCCCGGTCCTCCGTGCAGGGTGCGTGCCACCGGCGGGCAGCGGACAGCCGCTGCCAGCCGGCCGGGGTGCCTGAGTGCGGCGATGCCGACTGGCATCCGGAAGTGTTCACCGGTGCTGAGGGGCCGTCAAGGTCGCGCACAGCAGAGGATGCGGAGACCGGCAGCGAGGGCGCCGCTACCGTCCGTCGCCGTCGCCCGCGGGCGCGCACCTCCGCCTGACCGGGTCCGCGCTTCCTCCTGACCGGGCGGGGCGGCGCCTGGCGGGCTCGCGCTCACCGCTTCCGGGGCCGTGCTCACCGCTCCTGTTCCGGGCCCGTGCTCACCGATTCCGTTTCGGGCTCGCGCTCACCGCTCCTGTTCCGGGCCCGCCCTCACCGCTCCCGCTCTCGTGTTCACCGCACCGCGACGACCGCCGACCCGTGCCCGAACAGCCCTTGGTTGGCGGTCACGCCCACCCGGGCTCCCGCCACCTGCCGCGTGCCCGCCTGCCCCCTCAACTGCCGGGTCAGCTCGCAGACCTGGGCAATGGCCTGGGCCGGGACCGCTTCGCCGAACGAGGCCAGACCGCCGCTGGCATTCACCGGCAGACGCCCGCCCAGCGCCGTCGCGCCGTCCCACAGCAGCTTCGTCCCCTCGCCGGGGCCGCACAGCCCCAGGTCCTCGTACCACTCCAACTCCAGCGCGGTGGACAGGTCGTAGACCTCGGCCAGCGAAAGATCCTCGGGGCCGATCCCGGCCTCCTCGTAGGCGGTGTGCGCGACCGAGGCCCGGAAGCCGGTCTCCGGCGGCGGTACGGCAGCCGCGGAGTCGGTGGCGATATCCGGCAGGTCCAGCACGGTCCGCGGATACTGCGGGGTGGCCGTGGAGACCGCGCGAATCCGGACCGGATCCGTGGCGCCGTGCCGGCGCGCGAACTCCATGCTGGTCAGGACCAGTGCCGCGGCGCCGTCGGAGGTGGCGCAGATGTCCAGCAGCCGCAATGGATCGCAGACCACGGCCGACGCCGCGACCTCCTGCGCGGTGACCCGCTTGCGGTAACGGGCGTACGGATTGGCCGCGCCCGCCGCCGAGTTCTTGACCTTCACCTGCGCGAAGTCGTCGGCCGTATCGCCGTACAGCGCCATCCGGCGGCGCGCGTACAGGCCGAAGTACGCCGGGTTGGTGGCCCCGAGCACCCGGAACCGCAACCAGTCCGGGTCGTCGGGCCGGTCGCCGCCCGCCGGGGCGAAGAAGCCCTTGGGTGCGGCGTCGGCGCCCACCACCAGAGCCACGTCCGCCATCCCCGAGAGGATCTGCGCCCGCGCGGCGCCGATGGCTTGTGCGCCGGACGCGCAGGCCGCATAGACGCTGGTCACCCGGGCGCCCTGCCAGCCCAGCGCCTTGGCGAAGGTCGCGCCTGCCACATAGCCGGGGTAGCCGCCGCGCACCGTGTCCGCGCCGACGATGCTCTGCACGGCGCGCCAGTCGAGCCCGGCGTCCGCGAGCGCCTCCCTGGCCGCGTTCGTGCCGTACTCGACAAAGCTGCGCCCCCATTTGCCCCAGGGATGCATACCCGCGCCGAGCACCGCCACATCCCGGGTCGCGGTGCTTCCGGGGCTCCTCCCTGCCCGTCGCCCACCCACACCTACAGTTTTTTCCCCGCCGCCCACCCCCCTTCGGGGGGTGGGCGGGTGTAGTGATGCGGTTTCCCCGCCGGGAGCGGCGGCTTCCGCTTCTCGGGTGGCGACTTCCGCATCGGGGGCGGCGACGTGTACGGGCGGGGTGCCGGGCTCCGCCTCGTGCGTGCCGGACCGCCGCGCGGCACGCTCCGCGCCGGCCCCCCGCTCACCCCCACTGGGCCGCCAGTGCCACGTCGTCCAGCTGTGCCCGTCGCCCTCGTTGAGGATCCCGGGTACCAGCTCGACCTCCGTGCCCACGGTGAGCTCAGCGGCGCGGACGTCGGGTGCCGCCTGCCCGAGGACCACCATCCGCTCCTCCGCCAGCTCCACGGCGACCAGGAGGTACGGATGCCATTCGGCGTCCGGATCGGAGACGTAGGGGGCGGGCGGGCGATAGCGCGCGTCGGTGTACGACCAGACCGTGCCGTGCCGGGACAGCGGCACCTCCGCCAACTCGTCGCCTCCACACGCGGGGTTGCGGCAGAACGCGTCCTCGCGGGGGAAGAACACCGCGTCGCAGGCCCGGCAGCGTGTCCCCAACAGCCGGAAGTCTGCCGCGTCCGGATCGAACCACCCCGGCACCACCGGCTTGTGCGTATGTGCCACAGACCCTCCCCGACCGCAGACCGACAACCACAGAACCGACGGACCGAACCAATATCTGACGGAACGTCAGGAGTGTGGCACGCTGCCGCTCCGCGCGGAACCCCGGCACAGCCGCCGGGCGATCAAGCCGTTCACGAGGGGGCGCCCGTAACCGAAGTTGCCGGATCGACGCCCGTCCGGACCGTGAACCCGCCACACCTGCTGCACTCACCAAACCTGCCGCACCCGCCGCATTCGCCGTACGGCTCACCGCCGTCACCAAGGAATCCGGCCGGCTGTGCGCCGTCGATGCCGGCGAGCTCACCATCCGGGAAGGGGAGTTCTTCTCCCTCCTCGGCCTCTCCGGCTCCGGCAAGACACCCTGCCGCGCCTGCTCGCCGCCCCTGGCGGACCTGCGGTACGTCACCACTCTCTTGCTCTCCTGGACGCCGCCACCACCCGGTGCTATGTTGTGCTCATTCCGAGAAAGACTCGGAGTGAGAACAACATCGGGGGCGGCTGTGACCACGGATCGGCAGGGCAACGGGAGCGGCGCCGCGCAGGACGACGGCGACAGCGCATTCCTCGCCGCCTACGACCCGCGAGAGTTCCCCGCCATCGCCGTGACCGTCGACATCGTCGCGCTGACGCTGCGCGCGGGGGCCTTGCACATCCTGCTCGTCGAGCGCGGCGGCCGGCCCTTCCAGGGCGCCTGGGCACTGCCGGGCGGATTCGTCCGCGCGGGACGGGAGTCGCTCGATGCGGCCGCGGCCCGCGAACTCGCCGAGGAAACGGGGCTGGACGCCACGCAGCTGGAGCGCGTCCATCTCGAACAGCTCGGTTCGTACGGCGACCCCGGCCGTGACCCGCGCATGCCGGTCGTGACCGTCGCCTACCTGGCCTTCGCGCCCGACCTCCCCGAGGCCCGGGGCGGCGGCGACGCCTCGTCCGCGGCCTGGGTCCCCGTCTCCGCGCTGGATCTCGGCGGTCGGTGCGAGGGCTGCGCGGAGACGCAGGGCCCCGAAAGGGTGACTTCGCAGACTTTCACCGAACCGGACGCGGCCCGGCCGCGTCCCCCAGAGCAGGGTCCGGGGCACGGGATCGACGGGGGTGGTTCCGTGCCCCGGCCCGCCGACGACACGGCGGCGAAGGGGAAGCCCGGCCCGCAGACCCTCCGCCCGCTCGCCTTCGACCACGCCCGCATCGTCGCCGACGGACTCGACCGCGCCCGCGCAAAGATCGAGTACACCCCGCTGGCCACGGCGTTCCTCGCGGAGGAATTCACCATCGTCGAGCTCCGCGGCGTCTATGAATCCATCTGGGGCAGCCCGCTGCACGCCGGGAACTTCCACCGCAAA
Organism: Streptomyces sp. NRRL S-1813; assembly: GCF_000719605.1. NCBI lineage: Bacteria > Bacillati > Actinomycetota > Actinomycetes > Kitasatosporales > Streptomycetaceae > Streptomyces > Streptomyces sp. NRRL S-1813. Next base: position 13,308 of record NZ_JOHB01000010.1, on the reverse strand, counting down.
GTGCTCTCCGTCCCCGGCTTCGTCGAATCCACCGGCGCGACGGCGGCCCGCGGGGGAGCCCGCGGCGGTCCGCGCGCCCGCCTCTACCGTGCGGGCGACGCCCGTCTGCTGCACCCGGCGCTGCTGCGCCCCGACCGGGAGGAGAGCGTGCGATGACCCCCACGGCCGCGGACGCGCCGCGCACTCGCGCCGCCGCCCGCACCGCGCTGGCCGCCGCCCGCCGCCCCGCGGACCTCTTCCCCCACGACGCCACCGCTGCCGCCCGGACCTACCGCAGACTCGCCCGACTGCTGCACCCCGACACCGCGCCGGCCGCCGAACGCCCGTACGCCGAGGCCGAGTTCGCCCGCCTCGACACCCTCTGGCAGCGGCACACCGCCGCCACCCGCCCGACCCTGACCACTCGCCGCCGCACGTACACCCTCGGCGCGCCCCTGGTCGCAGGTGACCTCGCGGTGCTCCGGGAGGCGTCGTACGAGCAGGACGGCACCCGGCACCGCGCGCTGCTGAAGATCCCGCGCGCGGTCACCGACAACGACCTCATGGAGCGTGAGGCCCAGGCGCTGGACCGGCTGGCGCGACACGGCGACCGGCGCCACCGTGCCTATGCACCCCGCCTGCTGGAGTCCTTCCGCCACCATGAGACCGGCACCGGCAGTGAACGCCGCGTCAACGCCCTCGTACCGCCCGACACCCTCGTACCGCCCGACACCCTCGTACCGTCCGGCGGCTTCCACACCCTCGCCGAGGTCCACGACACCCACCCGGACGGACTCGACCCGCGCGACGCCGCCTGGATGTGGCGCAGACTCCTGACCGCCCTCGGCTGGGCACACCGCGCTGGCCGGGTGCAGGGCGCCGTACTCCCCGAACACGTCCTCATCCACCCCGGGTTGCACGGCCTGGTCCTCGTCAACTGGTGCTACAGCACGGCCCTCGGCGACCGTGTCCCCGCGCTCGTCGAACGCCACCGTGCCGCCTATCCGCCGGAGGTCACCGGCCGCCGCCCGGCGACCGAGGCCACCGACATCCACCTCGCCTCCCACACCATGGCCACCCTCATGGGGGAGCGCACCCCGAAGCCGATGCGGGCGTTCCTGCGCGGCTGCACCCTGCCGGCCGAGGCCCGCCGTCCGCACGATGCCTGGCAACTGCTGGCAGAGCTGGACGCGCTCCTCGACCGCCTCTACGGGCCCCGCACCTTCCGCCCGTTCACGATGCCCACACCGCATCCGTGAGCCGTGTGCCGGGCGCGCCGCCCCGTACGGGAGCGCGCCGCACCTCTCTCCACTACACCACCCGCCCACCACACAGGGGGATTCACCATGGGCAGCGGAAACTGGTCCACCGACGTCTACGGCGCCGCGGCGCACTACCGCGCCGCCGCCGGCACCAGCGCCTTCGACTACAGCGACCGTGTCACCACCTCGTCCCCGCGGCACACCTGGACGGCGCACCCCTCGCTCGACCCGAAGGGCCTGGCCACCCGTGAGAGCCGCGACTCCGACGAACACCCCGCCTCGCTCGCCATTTCCGTCCTCTTCGACGTGACCGGGTCGATGCGCGCGGTGCCGCGGGCGCTTCAGACCAAACTTCCCGAGCTGTTCGGCCTGCTGCTGCGCAAGGGGTACGTCGAGCACCCGCAGATCCTCTTCGGGGCCGTCGGCGACGCCACCTGCGACCGGGTACCGCTCCAGATCGGGCAGTTCGAGTCCGACAACCGTATGGACGACGACCTCGGCAACATCCTCCTGGAAGGCGGTGGAGGCGGCCAGATGACCGAGTCCTACGAGCTCGCCCTCTACGCCATGGCGCGCCACACCAGCATCGACTGCCACGAGAAGCGCGGCCGCCGCGGCTACCTCTTCCTCATCGGCGACGAGATGCCCTACGGGAAGGTCAAGGCCCGCGAGGTCCGCGCGGTCTTCGGCGACGAGCTCAGCGAAGACCTCCCGCTCCCCTCGGTCCTCGCCGAGGTACAGCGGAAATTCGATGTCTACTTCATCGTCCCGGCCGGTGCCGCCCATGTCGGCAACACCGCCGTCCTGCGCACCTGGCGCAAGCTCCTCGGCCAGAACGTCATCGAACTCGACGACCTCGGCGCGGTCTGCGAAACCCTCGCCCTGACCGTCGGGCTCGGCGAGGAAGCCATCGACCTCGCCGCCGGACTCGACGACCTCGCCGACATCGGCTCCGACGCGGGCGGCACCGTCGGCAAGGCGCTGGCCACGCTCGGCCGCGGCCGGGGCACCGTCGCGCACTCCACGGCGCCCCTGCTCGACACCCCCGGCGCTCCCGGCGCCCCCGGACCGGGCGGCACCACCCGGCTGTGACCCCCGGGACACCGTGTCCCCTCGGAAATCTGTGCCCCCTCGGAAAGAGGAACCCTCCGTGCACACCATCGTGGTCGATCTCGGCTACGGCGACGCGGGCAAGGGCACCGTCGTCGACCGGCTCTGCGTCCCCCGACCGGACGCGGCGCCGGTCACGGCGGTGATCCGCTTCAACGGCGGCGCCCAGGCGGCCCACAACGTCGTCACCACCGACGGCCGCCACCACACCTTCGCCCAGTTCGGCTCCGGCACCTTCAGCGGCGTCCCCACCCATCTGTCCCACCTGATGCTGGTGGACCCCTTGGCGCTCGCCACGGAGGCCCGGCATCTCGCCTCGCTCGGCGTCCCGGACCCGCTCGCGCTGCTGACCGTGGACCGGCGCGCCCGTCTCACCACGCCCTACCACGCGGCCGCCAACCGGGCCCGGGAGCGCGCCCGCGGCACCGCCCGGCACGGCTCCTGCGGCATGGGCATCGGCGAAACCGCCGCCTACGCACTCGCCCATCCCGCCGACGCCCCGACGGCCGGCGACTGCACCTCCCGTACGGCCCTGCGCCGCAAACTCACCCTGCTGCGCGACCGCCTCACCGCCGCGGTGGGCCCGCTCGACGCACCACCCGTCGACGCCTGCCTGGACGCCTGCACCGCCTTCGCCGACCACGTCACGCTCGTCGACGAGACCCATCTGCCCGGCCTGCTGCGCCGCGGCCCGGCCGTCTTCGAAGGCGCCCAGGGCGTCCTGCTGGACGAAGGGCACGGTTTCCACCCCTACACCACCTGGTCCACCACCACCTTCGACGGCGCCGAAACCCTCCTCGCCGAGGCCGGCCGGCCACACACCGCGCTGCGCCTGGGCGTCGTACGGACCTATACGACCCGGCACGGCCCCGGCCCGCTCGTCACCGAGGACCCCGCCCTGGCAGCCGCCCTCCCCGAGCCGCACAACGGCCACGGCCGCTGGCAAGGAGCCTTCCGCGCCGGCCACTTCGACGTTCCCGCGCACGCCTACGCCCTCGCTGCCTGCGGGGGAGTGGACGCCCTCGCCGTCACCCATCTCGACGCCCCGGCCCGCCACCGCGCGCTGCGCCTCGCCCACGGCTACCGCACCCCGGACGGACTCATGGACCGCATCCCGGCCGCGCGGCCGGGCGACCTCCGCCGCCAACAGGCGCTCACCGACCAGTTGTCGAGCGCCCGCCCGGACCGCTGGCAGACGCCCGGCAGCGACCCGCACGCCTGGACCGACGCCCTCTCCGCCGCCTTGTCCGCCCCGGTCCTCCTGGAGTCCTACGGACCGACGGCGGCGGACAAGGCAGGGCCGCTGGCCGGGCTGCCGACAGGGCCTCTGGCCGGGCCGCCGGCGCGGGCGGTCAGTGCCGGACGAGCGACCGCCGGGCGACCGGGAAGTCGAAGTAGGTGTCCGGAAACGTCTCCGGCGTGAAGGTGTAGTGCCACCACTCGTACGGGTAGTTGACGAAGCCGGCGCGCTCCATGCCGTCCTTCAGCAGCAGCCGGTTCGCCCGCTGCGCGCCCTTGATCCGCGGGTCGAGGGTGTGCGCCAGGGTGTCAAAACAGTCGAAGCCGGTTCCCATGTCCAGTGAATTGTCCGGGAAGCGGGCCGCTTTCGGGCCGTGGCATGACGACAACGGCTCCCCGGGGACGTACGGCCGGGTCGGCAGGGCCGGCAGCCGCACCAGTGTCAGATCGAGCGTGCTGCCCCTGCTGTGCCCGGACTTCTCCGCGATATAGCCGTCCCGGAAGAGCATCGACTTGTCGACCCGCGGATAGAACTCGCCCTTCATCCGCTGGTCGCCGAGGTCCTTGGCCCAGGCCACGAAGTGGTTCACGGCGCGCTGCGGCCGGTAGCAGTCATAGACCTTGAGGGAGTATCCGCGGCCCAGGAACGAGCGCTGCGCCCGGTGCAACGCCCGTGCCGCATCCCGGGTCAGCAGGCACATCGGCGCCCGGTAGCCGGTCACCGGCACCCCCATGAAGGTGTGCGGGGTGACGTAGCGCATCTCCTGGATGATCGTGGGATCCACGTCCCGCAGTGCGACGAACTCCCTCGGAGCCTTGGGGTCGTTGGCCGGATGCGACGACGGTGCCCCGCGGTGCGGGAGAGTGCCCGCCGCCGCACCCGAAGGGACAGCGGCGACGGTGATCAGCGCGGTGGCAGCGGCAGCAAGGCCGCGCAGCGCGGCAACAAGTCTCGGCATGGCCCCCGTTTACCAGCCACGGCAGCAGGAGGGGAAGACCCGCCGCACCACCGGTCCGCCGCGGCAACAGGCCCAACTATGCGCCGCACCCGCCCCTTCCGCCCCGCTGTCTTGCCGTCCGCCACACCGCCGATCCGCCTACGCCTCCAGCCGGCCCGGCCCGACCGCCTCCAGCCGGCCCGGCCCGGCTACGCCTCCGCCCCCTCCTCCAGCCCCCGCACCCGCACCGGATACCCCACCGCGTCCCCGTCCCGCCGCTCCACGACCACCCGGGCGCCCTCCCGCCGCGAGACGAAGCGCTCGACGGTCGGCCGCTGCCAGCCGTCCCCGGCGTCCGGCACCACCAGCCCGCTGCCCCCGCGGCCGGGCACCGGCGCCCACACCTCCAGCTCCGTCCCGCCGTCCGCCCCCGTCACCGGCAGCACGGCCCCGGCCCGTGCCAGCACCGGAATCCGCGACAGCGGCGCTTCCACCCACACCTGCCCGGGGCCGTCGTACGCCCGCCCGCTCGCGGTGTCGTACCACCGGCCGCGCGGCAGCCGCACCGGCCGCCGGGTCACGCCCGCCGCCAGTACCGGCGCCACCAGCAGCGCATCCCCCAGCAGAAAGGCGTCCTCGCAGTCCCGCAGCGCCCGGTCCCGCGGCGTGCTCCACCACACCGGCCGGACATACGGGGCCCCGGTCAGCCGCGCCAGCTGCCCCAGCGTCTCGAAGTACGGCAGCAGCCGCTGCCGTTCGTACAGCGCTGTACGGGCCGCTTCGAGCACCTCCGTCCCGTACTCCCACGGCTCCCGCCGCCCCGCCCCGAACGCCGAATGCGTACGGAACAGGGGCATACAGGAACCCAGTTGGAACCACCGCAGATACAGCTCCGGGGACGGCACCCCGGAGAACCCGCCGATATCGGGACCGCTGTACGGCACCCCGCACAGCCCCAGCCCCAGCACCAGCGACAGCGAAGCGCGCAGCCCCGGCCAGCCCGTCGCCACATCGCCCGACCAGCTGCCCCCGTAGCGCTGCATCCCCGCCCAGCCCGAACGGGAGAACAGGAACGGCCGCTCGGCCGGCCGCAGTTCGCACAGCCCCTCGAAGCCGGCCCGTGCCATCGCCAGGCCGTAGACGTTGTGCGCCTCCCGGTGGTCGCCGCCCCGCCCCTCCAGCGCATGCCGTGCCGAGCGCGGCAGTGTCCGCTCCCCGAAAGCGGCAAAGGAGACCGGCTCGTTCATGTCGTGCCAGAACCCCGAGAAGCCCTGCGCCAGCCGCTCCGCGTAGAGCGCCCCCCACCACTTGCGCGCCCGCGCATCGGTGAAATCCGGGTACACCGACTCGCCCGGCCACACCACCCCGCGGACCTCCTGCCCCTGTGCGTCCCGGACGAAGGCGTCCGCCGCCGCCCCGCCCTCGTAGACCGCGTCCCCAGGCTCCGCTTTCACCGCCGGATCCACGATCGACACCAGCCGTGTCCCGTCCGCCCGCAACTCCCGCGCCAGACCCGGCAGATCCGGATAGCGCTGCCGGTCGACGGTGAAGACCCGGTGCCGGTCGTAGTGGTCGATGTCCAAATGGACCGCCGACAGCGGAAGTTCGCGCTCCTTGTAGCCCGCCACCACCCGGCGCACCTCGGCCTCCCCGCCGAAGCCCCAGCGGGCGTGCTGATATCCCAGCGCCCACTGCGGCGGCAGCGCGGGCGCCCCGGTCAGCGCCGTCCAGCCCTGGAGCACCCGGGCCGGGGTGCCCGCCAGCACCCAGTAGCGCAGCGGTCCGCCGTCCATCCGCAGCTCACAGGTGCCCGGCCGGTCATGACCCGAGCCCGCGCCCTCCGCGCCCTCGCGCAGCGTCACCCGGCCGTCCCAGGAATTGTCGTGGAAGACCAGATGCGTACCGGCGTCGGCCACCACCAGCTGGACGGGCATCGTCAGCGACAGCGGATCGTCCCCCGGACCGAAGGCGCCACCGGGATCCGTGTTCCACAGCCGGTACGCACCGTCCCGCAGCCGCGGCCCGTGCGCCCGGCCGCCCAGCCCGAAGAACCGGGCATCGGCCGCGACCTCCGCCCGCTGCACCCAGCGCGCGGCACCGCCCTCTGGCCGCCCGCCCGCACCCTCCGCGGCTATGCCCTCCCACCAGCGCGGCGGCAACTCCCGCCGCAGCACCGCCCCGCCGGGCGTCCGCACCTCCACCGCACCGTGCCGGGAGACCACCACCAGCACCCGCTCGGAGACCACCCGCCAGCCGCCGTCCGTATCGGGCTCCAGCACCACCCGCGCGTCCACTTCGGGACACGCCCCGGCCAGTGCGTACGACGGCTCCGGCTCGGCACCGTCCCAGCCGCAGAACACCGCCCCGCCCGCGGCGACCCGCACCCGCAGCGACGACCGGGCGAAGTGGATCACTCCGCCGCCCGGCTGGGACTCCGCGCCGCGCGCCGCGCCCGGGACCCGTGCCCGCTCGGCCGTGCGGCGCGGCAGCGCGAGCGCATCCGCCCGCCGTGCCCGCCACGCCGTACGCACGGACCGTAGCCCCTGCGCCGGCCCGATCGCCTTGATCATCCGTACCGACCGCACCAGATCCCGCCCGTCCATGCCGGTCAGCCTGCCATTTCCGGCCGGGTGCGCGGGCACCGTTCAACTGCCGTTCACCTGCACCGGGTCACGCTCGGCCACCTTCAGGCCCGCGGATCGCCGTCCGATGGCTGAATCTCGCCGTATGTCCCCCTGTGCGCCCCCGGAACCGTCCCGCACCACATGCCGCCACCACATCCGCCACCCCCCGAATGTGGGGAGACCACCCTGGTGCGGAAGTCGATCACATGGCATCGTCCAGGCAAGCCGTGTCACGCGCACACGCCCATCCGCTGGGCCGGGGGACCCCCGCCGCCGTGCGCGCCCGACGCCTACGACGCGTACCGCCCGGGAGCCGCATCATGACCACCGCACCGCAGTCCGCCCCGCAGCCGGAACCCCTCTGGCAACCAGGCCCGGACCGTATCGCCGGCGCACAGGTCACCCGCTTCCACGCCTGGGCGGCCACGCACCACGGCGCACCCGCCCCCACCCCCGGCGACCCCGCCACGAGCTACGCCGCTCTGCACCGCTGGTCCGTCGACGACCTCCCCGCCTTCTGGCAGGCCACCGCGGAGTGGTTCGACGTCCGCTTCGCCACCCCGTACGAGACCGTCCTCGCCGACCGGGCGATGCCCGGCGCCCGCTGGTTCCCCGGCGCCACCCTCAACTACGCCGAGCACGCCCTGCGCGCCGCCCAGGACCCGGCCCGCGCCGACGCCCCCGCGCTGCTGTACGTCGACGAGACCCATGAGCCCACCCCCGTCACCTGGACGGAGCTGCGCGCCCAGGTCGGGTCACTGGCCGCCGAACTCCGCCGCCTCGGCGTCCGCCCCGGCGACCGCGTCAGCGCCTACGTCCCCAACATCCCGCAGGCCGTCGTGGCGCTCCTCGCCACCGCCGCGGTCGGCGGCGTATGGACCTCCTGCGCCCCCGACTTCGGCGCCCGCAGCGTGCTGGACCGCTTCCAGCAGATCGAACCCGTCGTCCTGTTCACCGTCGACGGCTACCGCTACGGCGGCAAGGAACACGACCGCCGCGACACCGTCGCCGAACTCCGCGCCGAACTTCCCACCGTGCGTGCCGTCGTCCACATCCCCCTGCTCGGCACCCCCGCCCCCGAAGGCGCCCTGAACTGGTCGGACCTGACCTCGAACGACACCGAACCGGTCTTCGAGCAGCTCCCGTTCGACCACCCGCTGTGGGTCCTGTACTCCTCCGGCACCACCGGCCTGCCCAAGGCCATCGTCCAGTCCCAGGGCGGCATCCTGCTCGAACATCTCAAGCAGACCGGCCTGCACTGCGACCTCGGCCCCGACGACCGGTTCTTCTGGTACACCTCCACCGGCTGGATGATGTGGAACTTCCTCGTCGCCGGTCTCCTGGTGGGCTCCACGATCGTGCTCTACGACGGCAGCCCCGGCCACCCCGACATCTCCGCCCAATGGCGGGTCGCCGAAACCACCCGCGCCACCGTCTTCGGCACCTCCGCCGCCTACGTCATGGCCTGCCGCAAGGCCGGTATCCACCCGGCCCGCGACCTCGACCTCTCCGCCGTCACCTGCGTCGCCACCACCGGCTCCCCGCTCCCGCCGGACGGCTTCCGCTGGCTGCACGACTCCTTCGCGGAGAGCGGCGCCGACCTGTGGACCGCCTCCGTCAGCGGCGGCACCGACGTCTGTAGCTGCTTCGCCGGCGCCGTCCCGACCCTGCCCGTCCACATCGGCGAACTCCAGGCACCCTGCCTCGGCACCGACCTCCAGGCCTGGGACCCCCAGGGCAAGCCGGTCGTCGACGAGGTCGGCGAGCTCGTCGTCACCAACCCCATGCCGTCCATGCCCACCCGCTTCTGGAACGACCCCGAGGGCACCCGCTACCACGACAGCTACTTCGACATGTACCCCGGCGTCTGGCGGCACGGCGACTGGATCACCGTCACCTCCCGCGGCAGCGTCGTCATCCACGGCCGCTCCGACTCCACCCTCAACCGCCAGGGCGTCCGGATGGGGTCCGCCGACATCTACGAAGCCGTCGAACGGCTCCCCGAGATCCGCGAATCCCTCGTCATCGGCCTGGAGCTCCCCGACGGCGGCTACTGGATGCCGCTCTTCATCCACCTCGCCCCCGGCGCCACCCTCGACGACGCCCTGCGCGACCGCATCAAGCGGACCATCCGTGACCAGCTCTCGCCCCGCCACGTCCCCGACGACATCATCGAAGCCCCCGGTGTCCCGCACACCCTCACCGGCAAACGCATCGAGGTCCCCGTCAAGCGCCTCCTCCAGGGCACCCCGCTCGACAAGGCCGTCAACCCCGGCTCCGTCGACAACCTCGAACTGCTCCGCTTCTACGAGCGGGTGGCCCGCGAGCGCGCCGCCGACAGCGCGCAGTAGGCCCGTCCGGCGCCGGACCGCCAGGGCACCCACGCCCCGCGGTCCGGCGCCGCGCCGCATTGTCAGACCCCTCGATTACTCTCTGTGACAAGTGATATACGGCCGCCGCACCTCGGACAGAGCCGGCGCATCTCACTCAGGGGGAGTCATGACATCCGCATCCCGGCACACCGACCCGTCCACCGCCCGACGCGCACTACGCCGCGAAGTCCCCAGCAGCGCCGCCGTCCTGGCCGACGAGCAGGACTTCAGCGCCATGCGCCGCTACCGCACCTTCCCGTTCGACGACCACCGCAGCTACCTCCGGCAGATGGAGACCCTGCTGCGCCGCTTCGCCTCCCAGGGCGTGCTCACGACCATCAGCCTCTTCGACCCGGCCGCCTACGAGAAATACTGCGCGGACCTCGCCCTGGACCCGGACCGCCCCGACAGCCGCAGCCGCTACACCGCCGAAGTCGCCCGCACCGGCGCCACCTTGACCTACCAGGGCGAGCCGCTGACCCAGCTGCTCCCGTTACTCGTCGAAGAAGCCGACCGCCAGGCGACCTGGGACCACGCCTCCGGCCTCCTGGCCCGCGCCGGCACCTGCGAGGAGTGCGGCGAAGACCTGGGCCACGCCGCCTTCGCCCGCGCCACCCAGGCCCTCCAGCAGCTTCTGGCCTCCCTCGGCGAAGGCACCCACCACCTCGTCTGCTCCGTCGCGGCCGGAGAGCCGCCCCTCCTGGCGGTCCTCCACGCCACCGGCCGCGACGGCGCCCGGCCCCGGCTCGCCGAATCCGAGACCCTCGTCTTCTGCACGGTCCTCGCCGCCGGCTTCGCCCTGCGCACCCCCGGCGGCCTCGTCTCCCGCACCACCACCGCCCCCACCGACCGTGACGCCACCGGCGACGGTGCCCACGACACGGTCCGCGGCTGGACCCTCGGCGACTCCTGGCCCCGCCCCCTCGGTGCCGCCGAGGTCTTCACGGCCTACTGCACCGACGCCGACACCGGCGAACCGATCCCGCCCGAGCACCGCGTCGACTACGCCCCCGGCCTCCCCCTCACACCCCCGCCCGACCCCCACCACCACTGACCGCACCACCCCGCCCGGCCCACAAACACACAACGGCCGCCCGCCCAGAAGGGCGGGACGGCCGTCAACACTCCTGCGACGCATGCGCCGCGCGAGATCACTCCCCGGAGAGCACCGCCTGCGCGGCAGCCCGCGCATCCTCGGCGGTGTCCGCGGCACGCGCCGCGGCCGCCGCCCGCTCGCACTGCGCCAGCGTGTGCTTGGACAGCGTCGACCGCACGTACGGAAGCGATGCCGCACCCATCGAAAGGCTGGTGACCCCGAGCCCCGTCAGCACACACGCCAACAGTGGATCGGAGGCCGCCTCACCACAGACACCACAGCTCTTGCCCTCGGCCTTGGCCGCCTCGGCCGAAACCGCCACCAGATCCAGCAGCGCCGGCTGCCAGGGATCCTGGAGCCGCGAGACGGCACCGACCTGACGGTCGGCGGCGAAGGTGTACTGCGCCAGGTCGTTGGTCCCCAGCGAAAGGAACTCGACCTCCTGAAGAATCGACCGCGCCCGCAGAGCCGCCGACGGGATCTCCACCATCGCGCCGAACTTCGCCCGCAGCCCGGCCTCCCGGCAGGCATCCGCGAACGCCTTCGCGTCGATCCGGTCCGCCACCATCGGCGCCATGACCTCGAGGTAGACCGGCAGCCCCTCGGCCGCCTTCGCCAGCGCCGTCAGCTGCGTACGCAGCACATCGGGGTGGTCGAGCAGCGTCCGCAGCCCCCGCACACCCAGCGCGGGGTTCGGCTCATCGGCCGGCGTCAGGAAGTCCAGCGGCTTATCGGCACCGGCGTCCAGCACGCGCACGACCACGCGGCCCTCCGGAAACGCCTCCAGCACCTTCCGGTACGCCTCGACCTGCTTCTCCTCGGACGGCGCGCTCTTGCTGTCGTCCAGGAACAGGAACTCGGTACGGAAGAGACCGACACCCTCGGCCCCGGCCTCGACCGCCGCGGCCACATCACCGGGTCCGCCGACATTCGCCAGCAGCGGCACCTTGTGCCCGTCGGACGTGGCACCCGGACCGGACGACGCCGCCAGCGCGGCCTTCCGCTCCGCCGCGGCCTGCTCCAGCACCGCACGCTTCTCGGCGCTCGGCTCCACGAACACCTCACCGGTGCTGCCGTCGACCGCGATGACCGTGCCCTCGACGAGTTCACCCGCACCGGGCAGCGCGACGATGGCCGGCACACCCAGCGCCCGCGCGAGAATCGCGCTGTGGCTGGTCGGCCCGCCCTCCTCGGTCACGAACCCGAGCACCAGCGTCGGGTCGAGCAGCGCGGTGTCGGCCGGCGCCAGATCGCGCGCGATCAGCACATACGGCTCATCGCTGTCCGGCACACCCGGCATCGGCACACCCAGCAGCCGGGCGACGATCCGGTTGCGCACATCATCGAGGTCGGCGACCCGGCCCGCGAGGTACTCACCGGCACCGGCGAGCAGCGCCCGATAGGCGGCGAACGCGTCATACACACCGCGCTCGGCGGTGGAGCCGACGGCGATCCGCCGCTCGACATCAGCAATCAGCTCGGGGTCCTGAGCCATCAGTGCCTGGGCCTCCAGCACGGCCTGGGCCTCGCCGCCCGCCAGATTCCCCCGCGCTATCAGGTCAGCGGCAACAGCTTCCACGGCCTGCCGGGCACGCCCCTGCTCGCGCTCCGCCTCGTCCGCCGGAATCTGCTTGGCCGGCGGCTCGAGGACCGCCGTGCCCATGTGCCGCACCTCGCCGATCGCCACACCGTGGCTGACGCCGACGCCTCGCAGCGTTGTCTCCATTGCACCCGTCTCCGGTTGATGCGACGGGCGAAGCCGCCGCGATGGATGTCGTACCTGCCGTTCGGGACGGCGCCCGGCTACTGCCAGGAGAAGAGCTGGTCGCCCGCCTTGACGTCGCCGTCCTCGCGCACCTCGCCGAGCGAGTCCGCGGTGGCCTCCAGCGCGACGACCGGGCACACCGGCGACTTACCGGCCTCCTCGACCGCCGCCGGGTTCCAGCGCACGATCTCCTGGCCGCGGGCAACGGTGTCACCCTTGTTCACGAGCAGCTCGAAGCCCTCGCCATTGAGCTGGACGGTGTCGATACCAAGGTGGGTGAGCACGCCGTGCCCCTCGGAGTCGACGACGACGAACGCGTGCGGGTGCAGCGATACGAGAACACCGTCCACGGGCGAAACAGCAGTAGACGGCTCACGCACCGGATCGATGGCGGTACCGGGACCCACCATCGCTCCGGAGAACACCGGGTCGGGCACAGCCGCGAGTCCGATGGCGCGTCCGGCAAGAGGGGACGTCACGGTGGTCATGGGAAGCCTCCCAGGGGTGGAGATTCATCAGGCCGCCGTCACTACCTGTCCTGGACGGCGCACCGTTCAGAAGCGTAAGTCATAAGAACTGACGGTTCCGCATGAGAGACGCCGGGTTGCGGAGCGCGCGTCCCGCTGAATCGATTTGCCTCGCCCACACCGGAGCTGTAGTGTCTGAGACCTGCCCCGGACAGCAAGGACGCAATCAATTGCGTCCGGTTGAGGTGGGCGGCACTCCCAGCGTCTTGATCGCGACTCAAGAATTGCGCGCATCTGCATTTTTTTGCAGAAAAGCGGCGGTTCGGAAGACGAAAAAGGCCTGATAGAGTGTGAAACACCGAAGGGAAGCGCCCGGAGATCCTGGTGAAACAGGAACAAAGGAAGCGTCCGTTCCTTGAGAACTCAACAGCGTGCCAAAAGTCAACGCCAGATATG